>JALYSC010000034.1:0-1394 GCA_030855005.1 Bacteroidota bacterium
ATGCAAAACAGTACCACAATTAAAATTGGGGATAAAGTAAAGAGAGGTCAACCACTTGCAAAGATTGGAGTCTCGGGTAGTTCCTTCTTTCCTCACCTGCATTTTGAAATGCGTAATTCCATCACAGGTGCAGCCGAAGGTCTCCCCTCTTATTTTTCTTCCCTGAAAATCCTGAACGGCACGCAACGAATTAGAATGAAATCCGGTTTACCTGAAACGGGTGCTATTTATTACAACAAGTAAAAATTATCAAATTCTTAATACCCATGCGCACCGAGTGCGCAGTACCCTGGCTTTTAAATTCTCGTCGCTAACGCGTACTATATTTTAAAATCACAAGAAATGGATTTGGTAACGGTGAAATCTTACATCAACACAATTACTTCTGTAGATCAATCATCACTCTGAAATCAAATTCTTCGCCAAAGCTTGGGCAAAAGGTGTGGCCAATTTCTTTGCGGTTGGTGCCGTGTCTTGCACTGTATTGTCATATGAATTAGGATTGTTTAATTGCGAATTTATGGAGCATGCTGGTGCGATCATCGGTATGCCCAACTGTAAAAAGGCTCAGCATTTTTTGTGAAGATGGTATCGATGCAATTTGAACCAGTGTAAGACCGGGAATCACTTTAATGCTTGCATTATTCATAGACTGAAAGTGTTCATTAATTGATTATGTGTCATCCTATTAAGCAATCTGTGTCGCTTTTTACTTCTTACACCTATAATACAATTGTACTATTCCTGTGTCAATTATTTTTGCTAATTCCATATTTCGTTCTTTTCAGTCAGAATAATTGGCATATTGTCTGTCACTATAATGGTATGCTCGTGCTGAGCCATATAACCACCTCGATTGCCGACCATTGTCCAACCGTCATTTAAAGTAACTGCCATGGTTGACCTGGAGGAAATAAATGTTTCAATTGCAACAACCATATTTTTCTTAAATCTTGTTAGATTATATTTGTCTTTAAAGCTCGCAATTGCTGTTGGCTCTTCATGCAGGCTTCTCCCTATTCCATGTCCGATAAGGTTTTAAATAACCTTAAAGCCCCGACTTTTTGCTTCTGTTTCAATAAGATGACCAATGTCAGAAATTCTCACACCTCCTTTTATATTGTTTATAGCTTTTTGTAGGATTTCCTTTGATGCATGCACCAGTTTCTGATGTCCGTTCTTGTCTTCGCCAAGTACAAATGATGCTCCATTATCTGACCAAAAGCCATTTAGCTCAGCTGAAACATCAATGTTGATCAAGTCTCCTTCTTTCAAGATCTTTTTAGTCGAAGGAATGCCGTGACAAAATTCTTTGTCAATACTTATGCAAGTCCAACCGGGAAATTTATATGCCTTGTTCGGTGCTGAACTTGCACCAAAATCTTTTAAAATAC
>JALYSC010000034.1:1404-12524 GCA_030855005.1 Bacteroidota bacterium
TTTGTCAAGTTCTTTTGTATTCATACCTGGTCGCGCAAAGTTTTTCATCTCTTTTAAAGTATAAGCGACAGCTTCACTTACCTTTTCCATTCCGATTAACTCTGCTTCATTTGTAATTGACATAGGTATTTTATTTTTTTGCTGTCAACTTTTACGCTGACCGTTTACTCCCTTGGATCACACCAATGCGTTCCGTTATTTTTATTACTTCCTTGACAAGTTTACCCCCGCCCCTGTTTTCTTCACTGCACTCCGAAATCCTGGGGAGCCTTGTCAGGTTTTAGGTAACGGATGAGGGATTTTTCAAAGTCGTCAACACTAAGCATTATTAAATTCAGCTTTTGTCGCATTGTCTATATTGGAATAGTCTTGCAAATATTTATGTTGCTACTTTCCTACACTATTCACTTCAATCCAATACCCATCAGGGTCCTGAAAAAATACTTGTTTCACTCCATCTGCACGCATGTTGACTTTATTAAGGTTTCCTGGCCAATCGGAATAGATGATCTTCATTTCATTGAGTGTGCTGACTAAGGCATCAAAGTTGGATGTGGCAAACGCGATGTGAAGTGCTTTATTTAAAACAATAGGCTCCTTAATAACTGAAATCAAATGCAACTCATAACCATCTCCGGTAGAGAACCATCTGACTCCTTCCAGCTTTGCACGGTTCTCTATTTCTTTCAGGTTTAAGACCTTATGATAAAACTCAGCGGCCACATTCACATCTTTCACAGAAATGGCCAGGTGATTAAATGTCAAACTGGAAGTTGCTGTATCCTGTGCATGTACAACGCCAAAAAGGAGAAGTGATACTATCAAAATTGCTGTCTTTTTCATATATAGTGTTGTTTGAGTAAAGTAAATCAGAAAGAAGTTAATAGAAGAAAATATTTTAGCAGTACTTTAATTTTTGTGACTTAGAAATTCTATACACCTCTATTTATACCCTGATAATGCATCAGCCAGGTTGTCAGTAATAAAATGCATCTGTGAGCGATTACTGACACACGAAATCTTTGGCTTTAATTTTGGTCCTTTTAAAAACCCATCTGCAATCCGCCTAAGACAATCATCCGCATGTATTGCCGCATGGGATGCTGCAGGAATGATAATAAATGTAGAGTTTGGTAATGTGCTGGATGTCAGATTTCCAAAAAGTGGGGAACATACCGGGTCATACTCACCAGATAATATTAATACAGGCACTGTACTTGCTACTGGCTTGAATGCATCACTATCTGCACTTTGCGGTTGCCAGGTATCGCAAAGTGCTCCATCAAAATCGATCGCAAAGGAAGAAAAATCCGGATAAGCCAGGAGTAACGATTCTTTTGTGTCACTTACTGTTTTTGGTCTGGACTCATAACACAAGATGGCATTACTCTGGGGTGCTGAAAACATTCCAAATGAATTTGGGTCGCTGAAGGCAGTAGTCCATGTTGGAAGAATAGAATCATTCCCATTTCCAACTTCATGAATAGCCAAAGGAACAAAAGGAATGGATTTTGGGCTTAGCATGGCTGACCAGATGCTCCACGCAAAATCATCTCCGGAGTATTCATATTCTTCGGAACCTTCATCGCTTTTTAATCTGACTGGAGTCTCATTCAATCGTTTCACTGCATTTGCAAAGTCGATTCTGAGGGAAGGAAAATGAGCTAATGCAATAGGGTCTATTGATATATTTTTTTCAAGCACTTTAAAACAAGTATCAAAAGGACGAACAAAGTCAGGCCATGGTGCATTGGGTGGGAAAGGCGAATCCATGATCATACTCCTAATAGTTTTTCCATGATTGCGTAATAATTGTAAGGCTACCGTGGTGCCAAAAGAAACACCATACACATCCCATCTCCTAATTTGTAAAGCCTTTCTGATCGCTTCAGCATCATCCGACAATTGGGTAGAATTAAATGAAGCAATATCTATTCCCTCCGATAAAAGTTGAGTGCGACAATCTCTATATAAAGAAATTTCATAGGCTTGCCTGGCATCTGCTGATGAATCTATTTTTAAAAAATGTGACAGCGCATCTTCCATTCCCGGACAAAGGGCAGGTTCTGAAAACCCGGTTCCGCGATAGTCAAAAAACAGGATCGCTCTGTTTTCTCTTAATAGTTTCCATGTTTTCGATTGCAGATAGCGCGGCACGTTTTCTACCGTGGCAATTCCCGGACCTCCATGCAGGTACAATAATGGCTTTTCTTTGGAATGATGTAATGAAGGTGCTAATACCACTGCCAGGTAAAGTTAACCAAGGGAATGATTTGATGTTTTTTTATTGACAGGTATTAGATAGCAGGAAATGGTGTTGCTGTCTGCCCAAAGGCTATCAAGTCCAATAGTTGCGCAGTGGCATTTATAATTTTCTTTCTGACAAAAACTATTGGTTGAAGTCAAAAGAATACACCACACTATCAAAAATGCTTTTATAAACCGCATTGATCTTATACGAATTTGTTACTGGTAAAATTACTATCCACTATCCTATCTAAATGTTTGCAACATCAAGGACTTCAAAATGAAATGCAATGTGTTTGGAAGTATTCCTTGTGGTAGATTTTTTCAAAGCTAAACATATTCTTTGGCCAAATGCAGGGAGAAAAGATGAGAAGGGGATGATGAAAGATGTATATTGAAGTATAACTGATGTTAGATCACTTTTAAAATTGCTCTTCTGTTAGTTCTCTGTTTATCATGGCTCCCGTCAGATTTCCGCTGTACACTGCATTAGCGACAGAACGCAACATAGCAGAATTATCACCACAGGCATATATTCCCTCCTGCGTGGTTTGTTGAAAAGGACTCACCTTGATATAACCAAGTTCTGTCAGATCACATCCTAAAGCAGCAGGTACATCGGAATGTTGGGTGAATGGAACTGCGGCATAAACAGCATTGAAATCTCCTATACTGCCGTCCTGAAAAATTACATGCTTGATTTGTCCGTTTTCGTGTGCGATTTCTATAATTTCCTTTTCGATAATCTGAATACTGTGATTGTTCAGTCTTCCTATTTGCTCTTCATTAAAATCGGCTTTACCAGAAGTTAAAATCGTAATCTTGTCAGTCAGATTATTGACTAGTGAAGCCAAATGAAAACCTTTTTCACCATTAGCCATAATTCCGGTCTTGTGATTACGCAACTCATACCCATGACAATACGGACAATGTACCACAGAAATACCCCAGCATTCAGCAAAGCCTTTTATGTCAGGCATCATATCTTTTATACCGGTAGCAAATACCAATTTCTTTGCCATAAATTCCTCCCCTGCTTCTGTAGTAATTGCAAAGCCTTCCTCTGTTTTATTAGCACTCACCGCTAGTCCATTCAGTAACTTTATGGTTTTGTATTTTAAAACCTGGCCTCTGGCTTTTTCTGCGATTACACCTGGCTTTTCCCCATCCTGCGTAATGAAATTATGAGAATGCGGTGTTTGTATGTTACAGGGCAAACCACTATCAATGATTAAAACGTTTCGCAATGAACGCCCTAGAGCCATGGCAGCTGAAAGGCCTGCGTAACTGCCCCCAATGATGATTACGTCAAATGCTTTACGCCATTTTGCCAGGCCGAGGTTGGCTGAAGTGCTTTTAAGATTTATCATTAAAGTCCTCCTCTAATATTCCATAAAAGTAATTGTCCTTCCATTCGCCTCTGATTGGCAGCTTCTTACGCTTCAGTCCTTCTCTTGTTAATCCGGCCTTTTCTAAAACTCTGCCTGATGCGAAATTGTCAACAGCACAACCAGCTTCAATTCTATGAAGTTGAAGTTGATTAAATCCAAAGTCTAAGAGTTTCGTCAACGCTTCCGTAGCATAACCCTTTCGCCAAAAGTCCTTATGGACTTTAAACCAAACCTCTGCTGTTTTATAATTTACCTTTCCCAGGATTAAAGCAATTAATCCGATGAATGTTTCGTCATGTTTTAATTCAATTCCGAAAATATAAGAGTTTCTTGGTCTTTGGTTTTGGTCCTCCAACCAATCTGAAAGTATTTTTTCCGTTACCTGAATTGTTTCGGGAATTCCCAATGTATTGTATTCGTCAGTTTCGGGTAAAGAATGAAGTTGATGGACATTAATAATGTCCGTTAATTGCAATTCCCTGATTTGTAATCTGTTTGTTTCTAGCATTCTCTATATGTAGCAGTGCTGCTGGGTTTTTGTTTACAAAATGTAAATATTTACGAGTAAAATTTCGCCTCATTGTAATCTTCTTTCAAAAATGCAAAAATAATCTTTCATGTTGAGGACCCTGATGGATTGTAGACTATCTTATGCACAGGCTTTTCTGCGCTTTATGTTTATTGTTCATTCAAATGGTGCTGTTAGAAATACCTCTATATTTTTAGTATTTGGCTTTTTATTAATTGGTTTTTGACTTTTTATGATCTTAAATATTCTATAGAATGTCATTAGCCAATGAGTTGATTCACCTTGAAGTCACTAAATACGTGATATTTTAGTCGGTTATAGGTTATTCTTGTTTTTCCGGTTTATGGTCTCAAATATTTGATCTCCTAGCTCTTTATTGATCTCCATTTTGTATTAGTTTTTTCTGGTTTTGAATAACTCGTATTTAACCCTTATTCTTTCAGGTTTATTCTACGCATTTATACTACATAAGTCTGATTTTGTTGGGCATGGCGAATATACCTAAATCAAAATCACAGTTGCTTCAAACATGCCTCATATCCAATGATTGCTTACTATGCCTTGCATTATTCTCTTATAAATCGAGCCTATTTTAACCACGCCTCATAAAATCTTTATAATGGCCTCTCAGTGAGTGATGGTCCGGTCTCTTTAGGCATTATGGCATTTAAGCCGGCTGTGTTTAAGCATCGAGATATAGGATGAACGTAGTATTCAATGCCTTGACAGAGGCATGGATTTATCTCATTTGGGAATGTGTATGAATTCCGCAATTTCTCATATGCTATTGTAAGTCAATGGATTACAACGATCTTTCAAATTCGGGTTAAAGAGTTTATATTTGCGCCCTCGCTTACACAATCCGGAGGAGTGGTAGAGCGGTTGATTGCACCGGTCTTGAAAACCGGCAAGGTGTAAAAGCCTTCGGGGGTTCGAATCCCTCCTCCTCCGCAAAGAAAAGTATGTAGCCACCTTTTAGGTGGCTTTTCTTTTTCAGGCAAACCGATCAAGATTGCTTGAAAAGGATTGGATGAAAAAGAAAAAAGCCCGCAGGGATACATACTTTTCTTTGCAGGCTCCCCATCCAGGGATCGGCGCAGCCAATCCCTCCTCCTCCGCTCGCCCTAACACCTCTTGCAAGAAGGTGCGAAGGCGAGTTGTGTTGGCCGAAGTTCCGAACGTGTTAACGAGGAACGAAGGCAAGATTCATCATCATTCAAATGAATGATAAAATGAAGTTCTATCATCAATCTTCAAGACTGTATCATTGGAATCACTGATTGACAAGCCCTTTATCTCTGGATAGTTTTGCTCCCGGATTATATCTCAATATTTTTATTTCCATAATAAGGCAAAATTCCAATTTCAATGGCACACTCCTCTCACCTACTTCCCTCATTTTACACAGAACAAGATGCCGGTTTTTCTTTCAAAGAATCCGGACATTCATCAGTAAGAAAAGTTAATTGGACACGTCATCTATTCTCCTTTTCTGCACTCTTGTTTCTGTTATGCTTTTTCTTTCAGCCCGAACAGTTGCAGGCCACCGCGTATAACGGCGGATGGTTTACAACAAGCATTAATCAATGTACAGGGATAGCAAATGTCCAAATGGTAGTCTACAATGATGAATCAGGTACTACAAATGATGACTTCTGGAATTCAGGCAGCAAGCTGCAGATACACGTTGACGGCGCATGGCATGACGTAGGAACGCTTAATCTGGGTGGTGGAAATACCTGGAACTGGAATCCACACGATGATGGATATTTAGGATTTACCCCCACGGCAACAAGAACTGTTAGTTATGCCGGAGAATATTGGGTTGCAAGCGGTGACGAACAATTTTATATCTCAATGAATATAGCTTTGCTTGGATCCGATGTTGGAAAACCGCTGAAATTTCAAATCACCGGTACATGGGAAGATGGTGGATCTTCGGGAGAGGAATCGCATACTTTCGAAAGCACACCGGATGCATCAAACTGTAACGCATCAGATGCTACGGATTGTACTTTGACAACCATCAGCTGGTCACTTCCTACTAACTTATGTTCCGGAGCAGTAGCTGAGATTTTTAGGAATGGATCATTTCTGACAGAGGTGCTTGCTGCAAATTTGTCAGTCACTGATTTAAGTGGGACACCAGGGACAACCTACCCTTATAAGGTAAGATTTTACAAACTAATGGGTGGTTTTAAGAATTATGGTGCATTTTCTCCGACCAATGATGGCACAAAAAAGACTGTTCCTGTTATTCCGCCCAATTTCGTTGCTTCTGATGACAGATGTGATGAAACGATCCTGCTGACGTGGGAATGGAATGAAGCCAGTCCTTTAAATTTTAGAATTAAAAGAGATGGTGTTGCCCTGACTGATCTTGGCGGCAATCTTCGAAGCTATATTGATGCCGGAAGAGTAAAGGGTCAAATTTATAATTACACGATCGAGGCAAGAAATGACTGCGGATACGGCAGTGTTTCAATGATAGAGACAGGTGTCTCCCCACTGGGTTCGGGCAAGACAGCAGATCTGAATGCTGAAATTTTTCCAGGAGAAGGCGTTCGCCTTACCTGGCCAGCAACCCCGCGAGTGACAAAGTTTCAAATAGAAAGAAGTCTCTTAGGTGGAGGAGGTGCATCTTACTTTGATATCAACAAAGATTCATTAAGTTTCTTCGATGAGTCGCTGATTCATTGTCAGACGTATGAATACCGGCTGAGATCGTTTAATGCGTGCAGTCCTGGTGGAATCCTGTGTGACTCAACAGCCCGGATAAAATTAATCCCTGATCTTTCAAATACATTTAATCCGTCGACTTCACTGCTTGCTTCCAAAGGTTATTTTTCCAACAGGGTAGAAATAAGCTGGACGATACAGACCAATTCCAATTTTATAGATAACTATAAGATTTACAGAAAACAGATGGGGACAAGTGATGATTCTACTGTCGTTGAAACATTAAACGCCGGTAGTAATTTTTTCATTGACCAATTTGTCGAGGCAGGTGTATTGTACCAGTATACAATAGTAGCAGAATCACAGTGTGAGCATACTACGATTTATTCTAATGCTGCTTCCACGATCGGCTTTAGAAGTCCCTTTGCTGTTGTCACCGGTAATGTGAGTTATGGCGGAGGTATTGCAGTGGAGGGTGTAAGAATCACTGCAGAAAGCACATCTGGTATTTTTGGAAATAGTGTGTTACTCAATGGCACGCAACAGTTAATCATCAGTGATGCTTCCAGCCTGGATGTCAGCAACAGTCTTTTGGTTGAAGCCTGGATTAAACCAACATCATACTTAGCTAATTTTACTATAGTAGAGAAAGCAGGTAGCTATAGCCTTAAATATATTGAGTCATCTAATGAATTCAGGTTCTCTGTTTATAGGACTGCCTCAGATATAGCCACAGTAAATATTCCTGCATCAAACCTTTTAATTAACAACTATAGCCACATAGCAGCACAGGTCAACAATGACAGCCTGCAAATATTTGTTAATGGAAATAAGATTATAAGCCAAAGTGCGCTATCTGTTTTTCCTTCAGGTGTTGATGTAATGGATAATACTTCAACTGTCGTTGTCGGTGTTGGATTTAGTGGGAACATTGACGAACTCCGGATTTGGAATATTGGAAAATCAGCTTTCCAAATGGCAAATGATTTTTCACGTATCATGATCGGCAGCGAGGCTGGATTAAAAGTGTATATGCGGATGAATGAAGGCGTAGGAGCTAATGCTTACGACATTTCAAAAGCGGGATTAATCTTTAACAGAAACCATGCATCCTTCCAGGGAAATATAGTTTGGTCACCTTCGATACCATCACCATCACAACTCGGTGCTGCAGCATATACTGATAACCTTGGTAATTATGTGCTAAATGTTCCTTACCATAATGGCGGAGAAATATTTGTGCTCACACCAAGTTATCTCGTACATGAATTTGATCCATCTACCAAAGCTTTGTATTTAGGTGATGGTTCGGCAGTACAGGTAGGAATCGATTTCCTGGATAAATCTTCTTTTATAGTTACAGGATCAATCAATTTTAAAAATACAACTTGTGGCGTTAAAGATGCCCTTATTAAGATAGATGGCCAGATTGTTATAGTTGAAGGCGAGGCTGCAAAAACAAATGCTGCAGGTTTGTTCGAAATACGGGTTCCCATCGGTGAACATTCACTGACAGCAGAACAAAATGGACACGTCTATTCTGTCGGTCGTTTTCCGGCAACTGGTAAATACGATTTTCAGGAAGACCGGGCCGGAGTTAATTTTACAGACTCCACACTTGTGAAAGTGGTTGGTCGCGTCGTTGGTGGATTGCGTGAAGCCAATAAAATTCCTGGATTAGGAAAGTCAAAAAATAACATTGGCCAGGCAGAAATCATCCTCACTTCATTACAAGGTGGCGGCTGCTCAACGCATGTGATTACGACAGTGGATACAAGCGGAGAATTCACAGTATTCGTACCACCATTGAAATACAATCCTTCGGTTGAAGTTCCAAGTAATCCTTCACTGAATTTTGGTGTACTCAATCAATTGGATTATTCAATGACACCGAATCTCCAAACCAATTATGATTCAACATTCAATACAAGTGGTGCTGTGGTGGATATAGATTCTATTCAGTTCCATTACAGGTTGGATTATGTAATAAAAGTCAATCCACAAATTTCTGTTTATGACAAAGATGGCGTTTCACCATTTATTGGTGATTCAATCTACCAGTTTTATAATGTCATGACAGGCGATACGATGCGTCGCAATTTGCGCACGAATCCATTAAGATGGCCAGTATTTCACCAGCAGAGTGATGCACATTTGTATCGTTGCCTGATCAAGGTGTTTGAATTGTATGTCAATCTTGACAACGGTATCGTCATGGATAGCGTGCCTACAACGGATGGAGTGCTGCATGTCAATAATGGACTTGCATTGGAAAGTTCTATGACGAACATTCCTGAAATCAAGCTCGAGATGAAAGATGTCAATAGTAGTATTGATACACTTAAATCGTTGATCTACTCCTTTAAGGCAGGATATCCTAATTTAATACCAAACACATCTATTCCGGAATACAGCTACACTCACAAGCTTGAAATCAATCTCGTCACCAGCGCAGGTCAGGCAATTCCATGGTTACCAGTTAATTCAAATAACATTCCGTTTGGTGGAGATGCTGTGTACAGAGGTTATATGCTGGGTACACAATCCAAGGGTCAGCAATTTGTGACAGAAGGACCACAAGTCCCCGAGTATGTCCTAAGAGATCCTCCGGGCAGTCGCAGCTCTGCGAGTTGGGAAGTAGGTACGACTAAATCTGAAGCGACCAAATGGGGCTGGAATTTTGAATCGGAAGCCACTACTACTGATGAATTGAAGGTAGGTACATACGTGATCAATGGTGTGGGCGTAGCGACACCTGCAGAAATCAAGAATGATCTTACAGCCGGCTTTTCTGCAAAGATATCCGGAGGAAACAGTGGTAGCCAGTCGCTGGTCACAACCGCCACGAAATCTGTGATGACCAGTGATGATAGTGTTTATCCAACAGGCGCTGACAGCGATGTCTATATTGGTAAATCAAAGAATGTTGAGTTTGGTATTTCAGAAGAACTTGTCATCATCCCAAATAATCTGCTGGATGATATAGAGCCATTGGGTGCCGCTGATGCGGCAGGTATGGGAAGTGGTTTTTCATTTGGAAAAAGGTATGGCCTTTCAGTAGTGCCAGGTGGTTATGAAACGCATTTTAAGTTTACAGAATACAATATTAAATACCTGATCATTCCAAATCTGATTCATTTGCGTAATGTCATGTTGCAGTCCAATTCGAAATACACGAATGTACTTGCTAATCATGATCCAAATTATGGAAGCAATAATGATAACCCTGTTTTTGGACCATCTGTTTCAACACCTACTCCCACGACAAGTGAATACCAGGATTTAGCTGGTCCTAGTTATACTTACAATGCTGTTGGCCTCCAGGATTCACTGACGGGTGATTCAGTCCGAACAGTGAACTACCAGATCAGTAAATGGGAAGAAGCCATAAAATTGAATGAATGGGAAAAAGTAAATGCAGGTAAACCGCACGTCATTGATAGTCTAAAAGCAAAAGAACTTCTTGCTCTCTACAATGAATATAAAACAGTGGTGGACGGATATTACACACTGGTAGTGGGTGCAGGACTTGAGGCAACAGTTGGTGTATACACATTGATCAACTTCGCTGTACCGGGATCATCTTTTCTTGGTTATGCAATATTTGCAGTCACCACATCAGTGAATATTGGACTTGCAGAATTAGCAGAAGACTTTGATACGTATCAACAAAAGAAACAAAGGATCATTGACAAATTTGCCCAGGTAAATTCTCCTGCAAATTATACTATTGGCGGAGGTGTAACGATTGAAGAATCAATGGGCCATGAATCAGCTTCTTCATTTGAACGGGAAGTAGAGTTCGGAATGAAGGCTGAGATTAAGCAGGAGATAGGATCCAAAGTCAGTGCGACAGGTTTTGCTTTTTCAAAAGGGCTTAACATGGCTTTTACATCCGGTAGAAACTGGGCTGAAGAATCAGGATCATCTGAAACGGTTAGTTATTCACTTGGCGTCAATGCCGGAGACTTGCTATCAGTTGATGTATTTCCATCCATGTTAGGTTGGGGACCTATCTTCAAAACCAGAGCAGGAAGTGCTACGTCATGTCCATACGAAGCAGAAGTGGTTACTTCATATTACAAACCAGGTACAGTGATAAATCCTGCTACACTTCAAATTGAAAAACCAACCATTGCTTCCAGTCAAACTATAATTACCAATGTTCCTGCTGATGAAGCAGCCGTATTCAATCTGACACTTGGCAATGAATCTGAATTAAACTATACTGAAGCCTATAATATTAAGGTCATTTCATCAAGTAATCCCTTTGG
>JALYSC010000035.1:0-9871 GCA_030855005.1 Bacteroidota bacterium
GTTTCCCAATAGGATAAATAGATACGACTTACTTGTTTAATTTTACTTTACTTTAGCTTCTTCATCCTCCACCTTTTATTGTTAACCCAAATCAGGACTTCATCTTCACATGTGATGCAAGGAAGACTTATCTACACACCACAATACACCACTACCTCCGGATTAATTTGGATGTGGCTTTTATTATTTTTGAGCCAATCAATATTTGCTCAGCCTGGAACGGTGACGGAGCATCTCAAAATTGATCAGTTCGGATATCCAGCTTATGCTGAGAAGATATGTGTCATCAATGACACGATTACAGGATTTGATGAGAATCTGTCCTACACACCAGGAGCTACAATTCACGTAAGAAATCAAACAACGAATGCATTAGTGTATTCCGGATCTCCTCTGTCGTGGCATGGAGGAGCTGAATACGATCAGAGTGGTGACAAACTTTGGTGGTTTAATTTTTCATCTATCACAACACCCGGATCCTATTATATCTATGATCCATCAACTAATAAGCGTTCTTTTTATTTTGACATACGTGATGATGTCTATAATAGTGTTTTAAAACATGCAGTCCGAATGTTTTATTATCAGCGATCGGGTTTTGCTAAAACAGCGCAATATGCCGGAGACTGGTATGATGGTGCGAGTCATCTTGGTGCCGAACAGGACCTTGATTGCAGATTAGTAACAAATCCTATTCCATCTACTTCCAAACAACTGCAGGGTGGATGGTTTGATGCTGGAGATTATAACAAGTATGTAAATTTTGCATTCGAGCCGATGCACGATTTATTGTTTGCGTATATCGAACGACCAGGTGTCTGGACAGACGATTACAATATTCCCGAATCAGAAAATGGAATTCCTGATTTGTTGGATGAGGTTAAGTGGGAAATGGATTGGCTTCGAAGAATGCAACTCGCAAATGGATCCGTGCTAATGAAAGTATCTGTTACTAATTTCAATGCGGCAAGTCCTCCAAGTGCAGACACAGGTGCAAGAAGGTATGGAGCTGCACAAGGTTCGGCGACACGTGTTGCCTGCAGCATTTTTGCATTGGGAGCGATCGCGTATGATAAATCCAATATTCCCGAAATGCAGGTATATGCTGATACGCTTCAGGCTGCTGCCATAAATGCATGGAACTGGCTTCTTGCAAATCCTGAATATTCCACTTACAACAATAGTGGGTTTTCTGGTGCGAACCCGGAGATGAGTGCAGATCAGCAATATTCTGTTCAGGTAGGAGCGGCGATTGCTCTGTATGCTTTGACAGGACAGACTATTTACAAAACTTATGTTGAATCCAACTATGCCAGTATGCATCCATTGCAATGGACTTATTGGTATCCGTGGGAAAGTATCATCCAGGACATGCTAATGTTTTATACCATACAGTCTGGCATCACCACTTCGGTTAGAAATACAATTCGTAATTCTTTCATTTCATCCATGGCGGGCAACGGCCATCTCCTTCCCTCGTATAATAACACCTCGTGTGGTTATCGTGGATTTCTTAACAACGGTGATAATGTGTGGGGCAGCAATCGTCCGAGAGGACATAATGGATCGATTTTTTGGAATTTTCTTTACTATGACCTGAATGCCGACACGATTCCATATCGAAATGCAGCTCTCGGGTATATTAATTTTTTACATGGAGTGAATCCTATCAGCACAGTGATGCTAACTAACATGAATGACTTTGGCAGTGAAAAGTCGGCGAATGAAATGTATCACAGTTGGTTTGCAGATGGTACTGCGTTCGATAATGCCATCAATTCACTTTATGGTCCAGCACCCGGATATCAGCCTGGTGGCTTTAATCCTAGTTTTGAACCCGATCCTGCATACGGAGGTGCAATTGTTCCGCCACAAAATCAACCATCTTTGAAAGCATACAAGGACTGGAATACCAGCTGGCCACAAAACTCCTGGGAGATTACGGAAACCTCAATTTCTAATCAGGGCTCTTACGTGAAATTGTTATCTAAGTTTGTCAGTCAGCCATGCATTAAGACGGTTACTTCATACATTGATAATGGTCAGGGATCATTGCGACAAGCTTTGTCTTGCGCCGTTGCGGGAGATACTATTAAACTTAATTTGCCGGCAGGCGATACCATCCACATTTCTTCTGCCTCACTTACTGTCAGTAAAAATCTTGTGATTACAAATCTCAATGCCGGAAAAGCGCCAGTTTTTTTCGATAATGCCGGTGCCGGTATGATATTAACCTCCGGAAAAACACTGCATTTGTACAATGTGTTTTTCAAAGGAGATGGTACAAATCTGATTCAAAATCTGGGCAACCTTCATCTGCATTCTGTTACGCTTGACGCAACAGGATTATCGGGACAACCTTTGTTCAATCAAAGTACAGCGCAGGTGTATGGGTTGGTGGAGATTAAGCAATAAAATCGCCACCTCCAATACATTCTCAAATCCTTTATGCCATTTTAGCTGAATTGGGTTTATTTTGAGTCATGGTTCTTGATCAGGTCACTCATCCAACATTGCTTGTGGATCCTTCGCGGACGAAAGCAAACATTCGAAAACTTGCCGAAAAATCAATAGCACAAAAGCTAACACTTCGGCCTCATTTTAAGACACATCAATCTCATACCATCGGATCTTGGTTTCGCGATGAAGGCATTACCAAAATAACAGTGTCATCAGTTGGCATGGCAGCGTTTTTTGCTATGAATGGCTGGGACGATATCACTATTGCATTTCCCTTTAATGTCCGGCAGATTGAACAGATTAATAAATTACTGGAGACAGCCAAACTTGGTCTTATTGTAGAGCACTATGATACAGTAGATTTTCTGGGACAGAATATATCGGATGAGGTGGGGATTTGGATAAAGATTGATGTCGGTACACATCGCACAGGCATTGCTCCCGAGAATACCGGAATGGTGGAGCATATTCTCGATCGACTTAAGCAATATCCGCGTCTGCGCTTTCTGGGTTTTCTTGGCCATGCGGGTCATACATATCAGACGCACACTTTGCAGGAAGTCATCCGTATTACTGATTATTCTATTGCAAATCTTGTGCGGCTAAAAGAAATATATCAAAACGATTTCCCTGGTATTCTGATCTCATTAGGAGATACACCTTCTACGTCCATGCTGGATGATTTCAAAGGAGTGGATGAATTGCGTCCGGGCAATTTCGTTTTCTATGATCTGCAGCAATTGGAGATCGGATCCTGCGCCGAGAATGAAATTGCTGTTGCGATGGCATGTCCTGTAGTCGCCGTTCATCCGGAAAGAAATCAATGGATTGTCTATGGTGGCGGAATTCATTTTGCAAAAGATTTCATGGTCTTTAAAGACGGTTCCAAATGTTTTGGTCGCTTCGTTCATTTTGAACATGGTATCTGGACTACGCATGATTTAATTTCCAATCCATTTCTAATTTCCATATCACAGGAGCATGGAGTGGTGCAATGCTCGGATCAGACTTTCGCTTTCTGCAAGCCTGGTGATATTGCATTATTTCTTCCGGTTCATTCCTGCATGACAGCTGATTGTATGGGAGGATATCTATCTACTGATGGAGATAAGATTGATCACTACAGGGAGCACTTGTGGCCTCTGTAAGTTAAAAGGTAAAAACTAAAAGATAAAAGGTCAATCGTGAATCGTGAGTCGTGAATCGTTATTTCAGTTTTCATTTTCTGTCTCTAAATGGCCCCCCGGCGTTTTCGAATGAGATGTTTCGCAGAAACGTGAAATGAGAATCGCAAGGGTTGGGGGCGTCAGTAGCCAGGGGATCTAGTGAGTCGTGAGATGTGAATCGTGAATAATAAATAATAAATGAGTCGTGAGTCTGGTGTCTGACTTCTGATATCTGGTATCAAAAATCCCAAATCCCAAATCAATAATCCAATATCTAAAATCCGATGGTTCGACCCGTTTCACTCAACCTAGTGCTATGGTTCGACTTTCTAATACGCAACCACTTATTTCAGCTCACCAACCGTAGCTTACGAACCATCCGAAATCCAAAAGCCAAAGTCATTCTGATTCCAGCTCTCTCAATCCGTCCTTTGCCTGCTCATAATCCTGGTCGAGGCGAAGGGCTTGTTCGTAGGCGGATTTGGCGAGGTCTTTTTGGCCTTTAAAGTGATAGATTTTACCTTTATAAAACCAGGTCGCTGCATTAGATGGATCAATTTTCTCAAGAATATCCAACTCACTCATTGCAGCATTAAGACTATCCTGGTACATCAACAGAATGGCGGAATTAAGATATGCTTCTGCGTACTGAGGATCCATTGAATGAATCTTTTTATAGATCTCAATCGCTTCGTACACTTTTTCATTGTTCTGCAAATAGTATGCTTTAGCATGCCATGCGGCAATATTAGAAGGGTCGACGCGAATTGCATTGTCAAAGTATTGACCGGCTAAAGGATTGTGTGTTCTGTCCATAAGATCACCGAGGATGACCCATGCTTCAGCCATATCTGGATTGCGTTCGACAGCGGATTGAAACGCGGCAATAGCCTGATCGGTTTTACCCTGATCCTTGTAAACCATGCCTAACATGAAAAGCGCCTCGGGATCTCCCGGATGAATCTTCATGATGTCAGCAAGTGTATTCATTGCTGCATCATATTGTTTGAGGATGAGTTGAAATTCACTCAGCTTCAGTTTTGTGTTAATGCTATCAGGATATAAAGAGGATGCACGTTGCAGAGTTGTGAGAGCAAGTGCTGATTGGAAGTCATCGAGATATACATCTGCCAGGAGATGATGGGCTGGAAGATTCATCGAATCAATTCGCATGACTTGCGCCAGATCTTCAATAGCCTGATCATATGCTTGCTTTTGATAAAAAGTCTCGGCCCGTTGATAATAGAGCGTTGGATCATTTGGATTTTTATCAATGGATTCGGTGATAGCATCAATAGCCGGGTCACCTGTAAGTCCAATAGAAGACTCATTAGATTTAGACTTGCAACCAATGATGATGAAGGTCGCGAGTATGAGGCAAAGTTTTAAGGAATAGTCACTAGACTTGAACATTAACATAGGCTGCAAGGTAAAACGAATCTTTCAGCCCTAAAATTGAAGGGGCTCTCAGATGCCTGAAACGATAAATCGCAGAGGAACCTCAGAGCCCGGTCAAAGGAAGACAATGACTTAAATATTATCTTCTGTTTAGAAATGCCTTCATTCCCATATTAGCGATATCGTCCATTACACTGCCATCACCATCTTTATCCAGAAATCGCTCCAGGATCCCTATGTCATTGCCTTGGCTGTTCTGAGCCTGCACTGTACCGGACAAGAGGTCCCTGACATTAAATCCACCTTGGGAACCCTGGGATTGTTGCCTGTTTTTAGCTTTCCCAATGGCAGCTAAAACCAACGGCGCAAGTGTGATCATCAGTTTCATGATCTTTGATTTGTCCATGCCCGTTGCATTTCCTACCATATCCTGAACTTTTGATTTTTTACCCCCAAATATATGATCCAGGATACCAGCGCCATTCAATGTCTTGGGATTTCCTACATCCTTGTTGCCAAAGATGAAACCACCCAGATCATCCAGGATACTGCCATCATGATCTCGCTCGATCGCGGATACTAATGCCGTATCACCTCCAGGCTGAGCAACATTATTGGAGAGGCCCGCAATCAGCGTAGAAATAATCCCCGATGCAGCAGCTTCAGTTTGTTCCGGGTCTTTTTCATCTATGTCCTGTGACAATTGCTGAATGAAGTTGGTATCAAGCTTTCCGCGTAGTAATTCAATTAGATCCATGACGAATGATTTTTAGATTATAGAGTTTGAGAGAATATGTAGAAATGCAATACCACCGTTATGATCAGTGAATATGCAATGCGTACGTTAAGAAAACCTGGAAAGGGGGGTAAATGTTTTGAGGCCTGAAAACCAGTGCATTGTAAAATAAATATGTGAGGATCTATCCTGAATGGGCTTTTATTTTCATTTTGGCAAGATATTTGATATTAAATTATTTCATAATATGTTTTCAGGATACAACTTATACACAAATGCTGCTGAAAGGGATACTTATTAGTGTGGGGCTGCTCATAAGCCAACTAGTCCAGTCACAGGATAGAACTACCTACATCGAGTTGTATAAAGATGTAGCGATGTCAGAAATGATGCGCACAGGTATTCCGGCCAGTATCAAACTTGCTCAGGCTATGCTCGAATCAGCATGCGGGAAGAGTGATCTTGCATGTAAAGCCAATAATCACTTTGGTATCAAATGTGGCAACGAATGGAAAGGAAAATCTTTTCACAAAGAAGATGATGATTATAAAGATGGAGCATTGGTCAAATCCTGCTTTCGTGAATTCTCAACTGTATATGATTCATACATAGCCCATTCTGATTTCCTGACCGATCCGGGCAAGCGCAATCGTTATGGATTTCTGTTTGAACTCGATGCAACGGATTACAAAGGTTGGGCTAGAGGGCTTTCTAAAGCCGGTTATGCTACAGATCCGCAATATGCCACCCGGCTTATTGATATGATCGAGGATTATGAGTTATACAAATTTGATGCCCCGCTACCAGCTGAATATGTTGATGCGGGAAGGTCAAAGAGAAATCAAAAGACAAACATCACTACAACTTATCGCTACCATAATGAAGTCAAATATGTAACTGCACAAGCAGGAGACACCCCACTTTCTGTTGCATCACGAAATGATGTTTCGCCTAACCAGATCGTGAAGTATAATGATGACATTGATGATGATCGTCAATTTTTGGTTACCGGAAGTCGCGTTTATCTGCAGCCTAAACGCAATGCGAACAGAGGAAAGCAAAAAGTGCATCTCATCAAACAGGGAGAGACACTCGTGTCCATTTCGCAGATGTATGGAATCAATATCGAAGCACTACGCAACAGGAATGGAATGGAAGAAGGACAAATGCCTGCAACAAATCAGAAGTTGTATGTGCGTGGTAAAAACCCCAATAAAATTCGCACAGTAAATATTTATGACTCACCTGATATTACCCCTGAAAGAGAAATCAGAGAAGTGGCATCTGCTTCTTCACCCTCCAAAGCTCCACCAGAGGTAGTAAAGTCACCGAAAACACCCACACAGAATAAACCAGCAGCAGCAAAAACAACTAAACCATCCACCACCAAACCATCCACAACTACCAAACCGGTCTCAACAAGTAAACCACCTGTAACTCAGCAAGCATCAGCAGGTATCAAGATGTCAACTTCTGACTTGGTATTACACACTGTTATCAAAGGGGATACGCTGTATAGTCTCTCCCGTCAGTATGGTCTCTCAGTAGCTGAACTCAAAAAAATGAATAACTTATCCGCAGATACCATATCCATCGGACAAAAGTTAGCATTGAAATGAAAGTAATTTTCAGTTTTGTTTTCTGTATTGTATTCCTCTTTTCAGCACGTATACTGGTGGCACAAGGACCAGCATACATTTTTGCAGGAGGTCCTTCGCTTAGTACACAACGCTTCAGTGGATTTTCGAGAGATCCTTTTCTCCGATATCATGGATATGTGTCGATCGAATCCACCAGTGAGATCAGTCCCAATGCATTGTATGCACGTCTTGGGTACCATGTCAAAGGAAGTGCGATAAATATTCAGCGCCTCTATGATCCGGTCAATATGATCGAACGGCAAGCCACTTCGTATGCGATGGAATTTCACAATCTTTCGTTCAGTCTCGGAATCAAACAACGTCGTGAGTTTGGATTCAATAAACATTTACATTACGGCTTCGGCATCCGAGGTGATTATAACATTAAGGCCAAGTTTGGTGCCTTATTCGCTGGCCTGGAAGGAGCGCAAAATAAAATCACTTACGGGGTGAATGTTGATGTGGGTATGGAATTGCCATTGAGCGAACTGGTCAGTGTGGTCCTTGAGTTTGGTATTTCACCAGATTTTGCTGAGCAGTTATTCATACCGCCGCAAGAGACAGGGTACAATTATCCAGATGGCTCACCGGTCATCCTTCCTGAAACCAAACTTACGAATGTGGTCATTGAAGCCCGGGCAGGTTTCAGGTTTTGGAATAAATATATTTACACAGACTAGGTTTTAACACAGATTTTCGCAGAGATATTTAAAATAAAATTTCCAAAAATTTGATTCTGTATCAGCAATGAGTATTCTACAATCATTGATCTGGTAAGGCAAATCAGCGCAATTCATTTTTAAATAAATTTTGTGTCCATCTGCGTTTTGAATGTCGTGCGCTTTAACGCAGATTTTCGCAGAGATATTTAAAATAAAATTTTCGCAAATTTGATTTGGAATCTTAAAATGATTTAGCTGTAATCATTGATCTGGTATAATAAATCATCGCAATTCATTTTTAAATAAATTTTGCATTCATCTGCGTCCCCCGCCAGGGTACTAATCGATCACCATAGTCTCCGGATCCAGCACCTGCTGCTCAATATTTTCTGGCAACTCTCTTTCCTTGTATTGCTGATCGCGCAATTGAGGGATGTACCCGGCATCACGGATTGCCTGCTGAATACCATCGGCTGTAAAACGGAAAGGTGCTCCAGCTGCTGAAACAACATTTTCTTCAATCATAATACTACCCATATCATCAGCTCCTGCATGGAGACATACCTGCGCTGTTTGTTTTCCGACGGTGAGCCAGGAGGCCTGTATGTGCTTGATATTGGGCAGCATTATACGGCTGATAGCAATCATACGGATATACTCATCAGCAGTGCACTGGTTGCGCGCACGCTTAAGTTTTTTAAGCAGGGTACCATCATCCATAAATGGCCAAGGTATAAATGCAAGGAAGCCAACGGCTCCCGCTGGTTTTTGCACCTGAACATCACGAATTGAAACAAGATGCTCCATTCGCTCAGTTAGCGTCTCGATGTGGCCAAACATCATGGTGGCACTGGTCGTAAGTCCGATCCGGTGAGCAGCTTTCATAATATCAAGCCATTCCTGGGCACCGCATTTCCCTTTGGATATCAACCTTCTGACTCTGTCATTCAGTATTTCTGCGCCGGCGCCGGGGAGAGAATCCAGCCCTGAAGCATGTAATTCCCTGAGGACGGCTTCGTGACTCATCTTCTCCATTTGGCAGATATGGGCTATTTCTGGAGGGCCGAGAGCATGGAGCTTAAGTCTTGGAAATTCCTTTTTTAATTGGCTAAACAACCCGGTGTAAAATTTTAAACCCAGGTCCGGATGATGTCCGCCCTGTAATAGAAGTTGTTCCCCACCCAGGCGGAAAGTCTCTTCGATCTTGACCCGATATTCCTCCATCGAAGTAACATAAGACTCGGCATGGCCGGGCCTGCGATAGAAATTACAAAACTTGCAATTAGCTACACAGACGTTGGTGGTATTGGAATTGCGGTCAATAATCCATGTGACTTTATTGCCGGGAACCCGCTTTTGCCTGAGCTGGTTACCAATGTATATAAGGGAAGAAGCAGGTGCGTGCTCAAAGAGATGCAAGCCCTCTTCTGCCGAAAGGAACTCTCCTTGAAGAGCCCTCGCAAGGAGTTCGGATATCATAATCACTTTGTGAACAAAGATAGTCTATCGAGGGTTGGCGAATTCTAACATTGTAACATTTCCTTATCAGGTATCCTGGGCAGAGTAGGATAACTCCATTAGTTATCGTATATTTGCAACGCGAAAATCGGATGAGGGAACAGTGAGTTCCCTCTTTTTATTATATGTCACAGTCTTCCGCTTTACAAAATGTAGAATCTCTGATTCGTTCGACCTTCGAAGAGGGACGATGCGGAGAATACTACCTGGTGGATCTTGAAATGACACCTGCGAAAAAGATCGTAGTGTACATAGATGGTGATGAGGGTGTCAGTCTGGAAGCCTGTACTC
>JALYSC010000035.1:9881-12468 GCA_030855005.1 Bacteroidota bacterium
GAATCTGTCCTGGATCCGGAACCGACGCTGGGTGGCATATATGAGTTGGAGGTATCTTCTCCTGGGGTCAGCCGCCCACTGAAGTATCCTCGCCAGTATTTGAAACATACCGGCCGGATCCTAAGCATTGAAATGATGGATGGACACAAGATCAATGGACAACTTATGAATACAGATCATAAATCCATTACCATCGAGACGCGTCCTGAAGACAAGAAAATAAAACCGGAGTTACAGGAAATTTCCTTTGATCAGATCAAAGGAGCTTTTGTTACAGTTCAATTCGGAAAAAAATAAATACAACAGACTGCGGGAGTGAATTCCCGGCAGTGGAATACTTGCCGAGTAGGTTATTACTATCGGCATGGAGACAACAGAATCTTGAACAACTAAAATTTTTAACCAGTGATAATCAAGACTAAAAGATCATGAATCTAATCGAATCATTTTCTGAATTTAAAGCAGGTAAAAATATTGACCGGCCTACCATGGTTCGCGTCATGGAAGATGTATTCCGTACGCTGATCAAAAAGAAATACGGATCTGATGAGCATTTTGATATTATCGTAAATACAAACGGTGACCTTCAGCTCTGGCGTGTACGGAAGATCGTGGCCGATGGTGAGGTTATGGATGAGCAAGCCCAGGTTTCACTTTCTGAAGCAAAAAGTATTGACGTCAGTTATGAACTGGATGAAGAATGTTATGAAGAATTAACGCTTGAAGATTTCGGTCGCCGTGCAATCATGGCCGCCCGTCAGACACTTGTGTCCAGGATCATGGAACTTGAAAAAGATGAGGTATTCCAACGTTACAAGGATCGTGAAGGTGAAATCATCCTAGGTGAGGTGCAGCAGATATTGAAGCGTGAAATTTTAATTCTCGATGATGCCACCAGCAACGAGCTCCTTTTGCCACGAACTGAAATGATCAGAGGTGATTACTTCAAAAAGGGCGATATGGTCCGTGCCATCATCAAGAAGGTGGAAATGAAAAATAATAATCCCGTGATTATTATCTCACGGACAGATAATTTATTCCTGGCTAAACTAATGGAACAGGAAGTACCTGAGGTGGAGGATGGATTGATAACTATAAAGAAGATTGTACGTCTTCCGGGCGAACGTGCCAAGGTTGCTGTCGAATCATATGATGACCGCATCGATCCCGTGGGAGCTTGTGTAGGTATGAAAGGATCCCGCATACATGGTATCGTCCGTGAATTGCGTAATGAGAATATTGATATTGTCAATTACACTAGTAACTTATCTCTTTTTATTCAGCGCGCGCTGACACCTGCCAAGGTATCCAGTATCACCATCAATAATGAGAGTAAACGTGCAAGTGTATATCTGAAACCTGATCAGGTTTCATTAGCTATCGGAAAGGGCGGGTCCAATATCAAACTGGCAAGCTGGCTGACCGAATTTGAAATCGATGTATTCCGCGATAGTGAGGATGCAGAAAATGAGGACGTCGATCTCGATGAATTTGCAGATGAAATCGAATCCTGGATCATTGACCAGCTTAAGGGCATTGGTTGTGATACAGCTCGTAGTGTATTGGCATTGAGCAAAGAAGAACTGGTCCGTCGTACGGATCTCGAAGAAGAAACAGTCGATGAAATTATACGGATATTTACGACTGAATTTGACGAAAGTTGATTAGAAACTCTCTGACAGGAATACGTAGCCTGTAAAAAGACGGAGGAGCTTGAATCTTAAAACAGAATATGTCGCTAAGACTAGTAAAAGTTGCTAAAGAATTAAATGTCGGAACCGACAGTATCGTAGAATACCTTTCTAAGAAAGGATTCGTCATTGATGCCAAGCCCACCAGCATGATTACCGATGAGATGCATAACCTGCTCCTCCAGGAATTCAGCAGTAATATGGCCATCAAGGAACAAGCCAATAACATGGTCATTGGTACCCGTCCTGCGAAAGCGGCTGAAGTGGTGACCCCTGTTGTGCCCGAGCCTCCTAAAAAAGAAGCACCAATCATACGTCCTCCTGAACCTACCGTTAAAAAAGCGGAGGTCGAAGAGCGCGATAAGCCCAAGGTAAAGGTGGTCGGAAAGATTGATCTGACACCCAAAGCACCAGAGGTAAAACCGGTTGTCGAGGAACCTGAAGTTATAGTTGCCCCACCTGTCGTTGAAGAGGTCATTCCTGAAGTAATAGTTCCTGAAAAAGAAGTCGACGAATTGGTCCGTGCGGAAGCGCCTCAACTTCAGGGTCTCCGCATCATGGGCAAGATCGACACAAACAAATTCGATCCGAGTAAGTCCAAAAAAGCAGAAAAGGAAAAAGAACAACGTGAGAAAGAAAAACTTGCGGCGAAAGCCAAAAAGGACAAAGAGTCAAAACCGCTCGCTTCTTCTGATACCAGTACTGCACAAAAACGCAAACGCAAACGTAAAAACCTTACTACCAATACACCAGAAGGTGGTGGCGATCGCAGCCGTCCATTCCCGGGTACTGGTGGTGGACCAGGTATAGCTAATAGAAAAGTTCCGCTTCGTCGCGATGACAATAAGGAAGTATCTAAAAAAGAAGTGGATGATCAGAAACGCGCTACCATGGCC
>JALYSC010000388.1 GCA_030855005.1 Bacteroidota bacterium
GCATCAATGTGAAAGGCTTGATGAACATCCCGAGTATTTCAACCGGTGTCAGGATGATGATCTTAATAATCGCTGGTACACCTGGCATCCATAGCATATGACCCCAGTAATGTTTATTTCCATTAATAGTCACCACTACAAATGCAATGATTGCAAGTACTGCTGTCACTGCAAGATTACCTGTCACATTACTTCCTCCGAATATAGGAATCTGTCCAAAAAGGTTAAGACCCAGGATGAAGAAGAAAAATGATAATAGTAATGGAAGGAATTTTTCCCACTGCTTGCCAAGGAATGGTTTAGCAACTTCATCCTGGATGAAAACAAAGATGGGCTCCACAAAAGACTGAAGTCCTTTTGGAGCCATATTGGCTCTATTTTTATATGCTCTTGCGATTCCAAAAAAGGCCCATGCCAAGAGTGAGCAAATGAGCATCATCGACACTACATTTTTGGAAAGAGAAAAATCGTAGAAGGAAGTCATGGCGCCTCCGAATAATCCTCCGTCGGCGGTACTCTGATTATCCAGTTTATAATGATTGCCTCCATGACATACATAGGCATTCATTGCTTTTTTGCCATCGATGACAACATTCTCATGAATATATCCTTCAATGGTTACTTCCCCTGCAGGAAAAGATTCATCCTGAACTCGTTTAACCTGTCCTTCATCAAGGACATATTTATTATATGCTTTATGACCTTCACCGTGGCCATAAAAATCGAATTCAAATCTTTTGGAAGAGAATACATCCCAACCGTGTCCTTTTGCATAAAGGATGCAGGGCAGAGGAAAATTGAAAGAGCCAATGCTGTAAACGTTGGCATCTGAAATGTGGTGAAAAGCGGTAGAAGTTGCATCGTATTCTTCCTCAATCACATCATGATGAAAGTGGCATGTGTGTGCATGAGAGGTATCCGCATGTTCTTCATGACCTAGGTTGGTATGAGTGGAGTCCGTAACATGTTCAGCAGGTTGCTCTGATTGATGTTCGTCCGTATGCTGGGCATGTAGTGATGCCGGTAAAGCAACGATCAGAGAAATGACCGGGATCAGGGCAAAACTGACTAAAAACCTTTGTATATCCTTCATTCTTAGAGGCATTCCTTCAAATCAGGCGCAAAAGTACGAAGAAACAGGTTTGTAACCTATATAGGCTTCAATCTTTTTAGAGGGGACAGGCCTTTATTTTACTTTCATAGAATCGAATTGCGTATCGTCTCAAAGGATTGTGAGAAAGCAATTTTTACATTAAGATAAATTGGCAAAAGGGAATAAATACCAAAGATATTTTGGAAAAAGGTCAGTCCTATACAATCAATAATTTATCATGATTTCGCTAGATCCGAATTCTGCTTTGATCCATTTTATAGAAATTGCCGGGTTGATCTCCTTTGGCATTTCTGGTGGTATGGCTGCACCGGATAAAAAGCTTGATGTTTTTGGCATTCTGATTATCGCTTTTTCGACTACGACGTTTCGCAGAAACGAAGTGCCCTCATAAATGCAGGGGTTTGAATAGCAGTCGCCGGATCGTCAGTAGTCAATGAAAAATTGTGAATCGTTCACCTACACCGCACACCGGTCAGGATATAAGTAAGAAGCTTAAGTTATTGCTAACTCAAGCTTCTTAAAAGTTAATTCTTTAATACGCTTTATGCAATGCTGGATAGGATAGTCAGAATAAATTTTAGTGTGGATTATCTCGCATAAGCAATAGCCCGCTTCTCCCTGATCACAGTCACTTTTACTTGTCCCGGATACTGCATCTCATTCTGGATCTTTTGTGAGATCATAAATGAGAGATCATCAACAGACTCGTCGGAGACTTTTTCTGATTCAACGATAACACGAAGTTCGCGTCCAGCCTGGAGGGCGTATGCTTTTTGAACACCTTCGAAGGCCATAGCTAGATCTTCTAGATCACCGATACGTTTGAGATAACTTTCAAGGATTTCACGACGGGCACCTGGGCGTGCACCACTAATGGCATCACATGCCTGGATGATCGGTGAGAGGATATTCGTCATCTCGATTTCATCGTGATGCGCTCCTACTGCATTACATACATCAGGTTGTTCTCCGTGTTTTTCACAGATCTGCATCCCCAGGATTGCGTGTGAGAGTTCTGATTCTTCCTCTGATACTTTACCAATATCATGAAGTAACCCTGCCCGTTTTGCAACCTTTACCTGTTTTGGATTCAGGCCGAGTTCTGCGGCCATGACAGCACAAAGTGTGGCCGTTTCGATACTGTGTTTTAATAAATTTTGTCCATAGGATGAACGGAAGCGCATGCGTCCGACCATCTTGACCAGATATGGATTGAGTCCATGTATATCGAGATCGATGACGGTTCGTTCACCGATCTCGACGATCTGCTCATCCATTTGTTTTTTCACTTTGGCGACCACTTCTTCGATACGAGCCGGGTGGATACGACCATCAGCGACGAGTCTCTTCAATGCGATCCGGCATATCTCACGACGGATGGGGTCGAAACTGGAAATAACGATAGCTTCAGGTGTATCATCCACTACGATCTCAGCACCTGTGGCTGCTTCTAATGCACGGATATTTCTTCCTTCACGGCCGATGATCTGACCTTTGATATCATCAGATTCGAGATTGAATACAGAAACTGTATTTTCTATGGTGTATTCCGCGCACATCCTCTGAATCGTCTGGATGACTATCTTTTTGGCTTCTTTCGCCGCATTTGCTTTTGCATTGGCAACGGCTTCTTTTTCAACAGCCATGGCTTGTGCTTCAGCCTTTGATCTGATGGCATCGATTAACTGATCCCTGGCCTGTGATTCTGTCAGACGCGCGATCGTTTCTAATTCCTTAATAATTTTTTCAGTAGACTGATCAAGTTCTTCCTTCCGCTTGGTCACCACCTTCATCTGCTTTTCGAGATTTTCTTTGATCGCTTTGATCTCTGACTCTCGGCCTTCCAATCCTTCTGCTTTAGTATTAATGCTATCTAGCTTGATTTTGAGTTCGCTCTCTTTGTTAACCACATCTATTTCGCGGTCTTTGAGTTCTACCTTATGTTCTGCTTTTTCTGTTTCAAACTGGGCTTTGAGCTTGGCATATTTTTCCTTGGCTTCCTGAATTTTGCGATTTTTGATGTTTTCGTTTTTGGCTTCTGACTGGGCAAGGATTTTTTCCGCTTTCATTTCAGCTTCGTCGACGAGGCGTTTAGCATTGAGACGGGCTTCCTGTACCGCCAGGTCGGCTTTCTGATTGCTTTCTTCCAGTAATCGTTTTTTGCCGCCTTTGATCAGAAACGTGGCAAGTATATAGCCCAGAATTAAACCGGCGATGCCGAGTGCTCCCGCTAAGATCATTTCATTCATGTCAAATACGTTTTTAAGGTCAACTATGGTTAGGTTGGCCAAGCCGCAAAGAGGTGTACAGGAGGAATAGAAAAATTAGATTGCCTTAGCTTCGATTGCTTCTAGTTCTTTCTGAATATCGAGCAATGTATTCCAGTCAGTTTCATTTACTGACCGGTGACGGACTTTATGATAATCGACAGCATAGGTGAGCAGGGCCATACGGATACAATCATGGATGTCCATGCGGGTAAATTCCGATTGATATTGTCTAATCCGTGCATTTATTTCTTCGATGGCATCTTTGACCAATACTTCTT
>JALYSC010000389.1 GCA_030855005.1 Bacteroidota bacterium
GCGCAGGACTGCATTAATGCAATCAATCGGATCGGGCACTCTTTTATTTCCCGGATCGACAGACCAGCCATTTAATTACAAGGCAAATACGTATCCTTTCCGTCAGGACAGTTCCTTCCTCTACTATTTTGGAATATCACAACCCGGCATGGCAGGTATTATTGATGCCGATCAGGGCATTTCTATTTTACTTGGTAAGGATGCGGATATAGAAGATGTAGTATGGATGGGTCCACAACCTTCACTCGCACAATGGGCTGAACGTATCGGTGCTGAACAATATGCACCTGTCGATACAATAGGAGAAAAAGTAAAGGGCAAGAAAGTACATTATCTCCCGCCATATCATTCTGATCGCATGATTTTCCTGGCCAAATTATTAGGCAGGACTATCACGGAAACAGTAAATGGTTTTTCAGAATCACTACAGCAGTCAGTAATAAATCAGCGAAGTCATAAGTCGTCTGAAGAAATTGAACAAATGGAGGATGCGATGAGGATCACTGCATCCATCCATACACAGTTAAGAAAATCTGTTGTTGCAGGTAAATACGAGTCCGATCTGCGAGGACTTGCAGAGGGCATTGCTTTTGCTCACGGAGGTTGTCTTTCCTATCAGGCTATCTGTACAATCCAGGGTCAAACGCTACACAATAACGAATACCATCGTCAATTGCAAAGCGGCAATATGCTCTTGTGTGATATAGGCGCTGAAAATAATATGCACTATGCTGCGGATATCACACGGACATATCCGGTGAGTGAAAAATTTACAACACGCCAGGCAGAAATATATGACCTTGTACTAAAAGCAGAAACTGAATGCATCAAAGCTGTTAAGCCGGGTACAAAATATTTAGATGTTCATCTTAAAGCAGCGCGGATCATTGCTACAGGGCTTAAAGAAATTGGATTAATGAAAGGTGATGTGGATGAAGCAGTGTCCCAAGGTGCGCATGCTTTATTCTTTCCGCACGGGCTTGGTCACATGATTGGACTTGATGTCCATGATATGGAAAATCTGGGAGAGAATAATGTCGGTTATGGAAAAGGAATCACTCGGAGCGAACAATTTGGCACAGCTTATCTAAGACTCGCCCGTGAATTAAAACCCGGATTTATTCTAACCGTAGAACCAGGTATTTATTTTATTCCTGAATTAATTGACATGTGGAGTACGGAAGGAAAACATAAAGACTTCATAAATTACGACAAACTTGAACCTTATCGTGATTTTACCGGCATTCGAATTGAGGACAATGTAGTTGTTACAGATAAGGGAAACAAATTGATTGGTCCTCCGATTGCGAAGAAGCGAAGTGAGGTGGAGAGGTAAGAGGAAGTATAAAATCTAAATTTAGATTTTATAAAAGGTAGTCATGGTCGATTGAAACTGCTTGACTGATCAAGCCTCCTCGGGTATTTAGAAGTAAAGGCTAGCTAGTTTTGTTTTACTTTCCATCCAGAGATTTATCACCACCTAACTATGTATATAGTTCTGAAATGTATTGGTATGCTGCTAGGGGTCATCCTCATTCAGTACTATTCATTCGCGCAATTGCAGAACAACATATGGTACTTTGGAGAGAAAGCGGGTATCGATTTCAATGGGTCCCTACCGATAGCAATTGCTGGCAATCTAAACGCGCTGGAGGGCACAGCATCTATTTGTGACGCCATAGGGACATTATTGTTCTACACCAATGGAGCAACCATTTGGGACAGAAATGGTGTGGCCATGCCCAATGGTAGTGGATTGAGTGGTGGCGAATCATCCACCCAGGCTGCCCTGATCGTTCCCTTTCCAAAGTCTTGTAATCAATATTATGTCTTTACGACTCAGGATCATTCCACAGATGGTGGCATGCATTATTCCGTCGTAGATATGTGTCTCAATAACGGACTCGGTGATATTGTTCCCTCGAGTAAAGATATTTTAGTAGTTGACAGGACAACGGAGAAGCTGACCACTGTTTTGCATGAAAATGGTGTGGACATTTGGATAATAACACATCCGTTAGCCTCTGCTGATTACCTGTCTTATTTGCTGACAGAGACAGGACTTAACCCCACGCCTATAGTTTCATCCATTGGTTTTTTTTATTCATCTCAAGCGATCATCGGTCCGATCAAAGCGTCTCATGACGGAACCAAGATCGCCAGCTCGGCCACTTTTCACAACATCTGTGAAATGTTTGATTTCAACGCGTCGACAGGAACGTTGAGTAATTATTTTAATCTCAACCAATTATTGTCGGGACAGAATTTCGTGTATGGAATTGAATTTTCAACGAACGATAATCTTTTATATCTGAGCACAACATTTGTTCAAAATTCGCTTTATCAGATTAATTTGCAAACCCAGGATCTTACCACGTTACATAACCTGCCAGGCAATTATATTTTTGGCGCTCTCCAGTCCGGTCCCAATGGCAAAATTTATATGGCACGAAATGAAAGTGATTTTCTGGATGTAATACATCAGCCTGATCTTGCAGGAACTGCCTGTCAATATGAACAAAGTGGAATCCTATTGGCCAATGGTACAATATGTAAATTGGGCTTGCCTAATTTTGTCCCATATGCATTGGAGCCCGATACCATCCATTCAACAATACTTGGAAAAGACACAACCGTCTGTGGTGATGTTTCCATTCACTACGAATTGTCCGTGTTGTCTGATTGCGCGATCAGTTATTTGTGGAATGACGGACTAACGGATCCTGATCGAATAATTACTACACCGGGATTATTCTGGATTGAAGCAGTGGGAAATTGTGCGATTGTAAAAGACACAATTGTGATTAGTCAAGGGGAACTGGCAGAGACATGGATAAGCCGGACTATTTGTGAAGGAAATATGTATGAGGGATACAGTGTGTCGGGAAGTTATACTGACACGTTAATGACACAATCAGGTTGCGATAGTATACGGAAATTGGAGTTAACAGTAACATTAATGCTCTCACCAACCGTCACCGCAACTATTTGTGAAGGCCAATTTTATGAAGGATATTTCTTATCAGGTATTTATCAGGATACATTTGTTTCAACAGCAGGGTGTGATAGTATTCGTATCCTTGATTTATCGGTAACATCAGAAATTTTCTTGCAGGAAGAAATTTCAATCTGCCAGGGCCAAGTCTATCAAGGTTACACATTAGCAGGTATATATCAGGACACATTTATTACTGCAGCAGGTTGCGACAGTATTCGCATCCTTGATTTATTAGTAACAACAGAAATTTTCACAGAGGAAGAAATTTCGATCTGTACAGGACAATCCTACCAAGGTTATACTACAGAAGGAATGTATCAGGACTCTTTTGTTAATATCTCTGGTTGTGACAGTATTCGAACCTTGATTCTGACTATCTCGGAGGAAATTAGAACAGCAGCATCTGCTTCGCTTTGTGAAGGTCCGGCATTAGGACATGCTCAACCCGGAATCTACACTGATACTTTAATTTCAATAGGCCAGTGTGACAGTCTTCGTACTCTTACGGTCGTAGGAGCTACCCAATATATTCCAAATGTTTTTTCACCAAACGGAGATAATATTAATGATCTGTTTTCGATAATCCAATTTCCAGATGACTTTCTGACGCTGCATTATTTTTCAATATTTGATCTCTTTGGAGATATGGTCTATGAA
>JALYSC010000036.1 GCA_030855005.1 Bacteroidota bacterium
CACTAATGTATATCTATTATTTTTTCCTTTTGTCAGAGCGACATTATCATACGTGGTGGAAGCAACACGAATGTGTTTTTTCAGATTTGTATCATAGACTACCAGGTAGGATTTTTTTTCATCCGTTGGCAGGTTTACATTTTGAGTTGTATACAATATTGGATCTTCCGTAGACCATATTTCAACATTGACAGATTCATCTTCCAGCAGGGTAGTGTCCCTGACAAATGGTTTTGTAGTCCGTCCGTAATAGAGATATCGGTTATCATCACTCCAGCTAAGATTAGCGTGTTGGCTCACAAGTGCTAGTTGTGAAGTATCACTTTGAGCAAGCACCTGTGCACTATCTTTTGTAAAATCAAAATAGTATAATTCGAATGGAGGTATCTGTGCTTTGGTGGTATCATGATTAGCCAGGAATGCAAAACGACTGCCGTCAGGCGATACAGAAGCCTTGGAATACTCACCCTTTTGTTTTTTTGCAGTTTTCCAAATATGGTTTTTAAAATAATAAACACCGGTAACCTGAGTTGAATCCATTGGCTCCGTTATGGCCACCAAAGTTGCACTTTTTTCAGCCCATGCAAATTCTTTTACATTATATAATGTATCCTGCTGACCAGTAGTTAATTGACGAACAATGAGATGGACGATATCTTTTTTACTTTTCTTGTCTTTGGCAGTATCAGCTTCAAATGCTTCCTTCTTAATTGTGAATGCAATCCAGTCATTCGCCTTTTCAGGAAGCTTATAATTTGTAGCATAAGGGAAATTTATTCTGCCATTCGTGCTATGATCAAGAATGAATAAAGTATCAGAGGGCCATTTTTTCTTATCTATTTTTTTACGCTCCAGCCCGCGTAATGTATCCCGTGCAGGATTGATTTGACCAATTACATACTTTCCATCATAACTGATATTGGATTTACTTACCCTGTCAATCGTTAGTGTTGATGAATCTCCGACCGAGTAAATCAAAAGAGCCGGATCTCCTTCACCTGGAACAAGCCGATAGGTCACCAATGAGCCATCCGATCCAAGTTGTTGATCCTGTATTGTCTTCCAGATCAGAAAATCACTGTGCTCAAGTGTTTTCAATGGAGTGGTCTGGCAGTACACGATATTGGAAGGACCCCATACCATACATAGCAGGATCAGCGTCTTAAGAGGCAAAGTCCATCCTTTCATAATGCGTGTCATTTGATTTTTAATCACCTTTGTTGTGCAAAATATAAATATTTGAACCCATGATCCGAATAGCCATGATTGCCCATGACGGGAAGAAAGCCGATATGGTGTCTTTTATGCTCAATAACAAAGAGCTCTTCCGAAATGCCTCGCTATCAGCCACTTCGACTACCGGCACTATGCTGGAGAAAGCTGGATTTAATATCACCAAATACCTTTCAGGCCCAAAAGGAGGTGATGCCCAGATAGCAGCACTCGTAGCTACAGGACAAATCGATTTTGTATTTTTCTTCCGTGACCCTCTTGATCGTCATCCTCACGAACCTGATGTCCAGATGTTGATGCGGATGTGTGACGTACACAACATACCCCTGGCCACCAATCCCGCAGCAGCAAAATTCCTGCTTAAAGGCATGATCGCAGACGCAGATACGGATATATGACGTATGATGATTACAAGGCAATTGCAGATTCCATTCCGAAGCAGCCGGGCGTATATCGGTTTCTCAATGCAGAAGGCATAGTAATCTATGTAGGTAAAGCGAAAAGCTTACGTAATCGTCTTGCTTCTTACTTCGGAGATAAGAAGGGTATGTATTTCAAGACCTTTACCATGGTCAAAAATGCGCACCATTTTGAATTCACAATTGTCGAAAGCGAACAGGATGCGTTGTTGTTAGAGAATACGCTGATCAAACAAATTCAGCCTCGCTATAATGTCAATCTAAAAGACGATAAATCTTATACCTACATCGTCATCAAACAGGAAAAATTCCCTCGCGTATTTCTAACGCGAAAAGTGATACGCGATGGCTCAACTTATTTTGGGCCTTATACTTCAAAAGCAAAAGTCAAGGAGATCCTCGATATTGTTAAAAAGATTTTTCCCTTGCGTACTTGTTCGCTTTTGCTAAATCCACAACCTATTGCTGCAAAGAAGTATAAAGTGTGTCTTGAGTTTCATATTAAAAATTGTCTTGGACCCTGCGAAGGATTGGAATCAGAAGAAACTTATAATGCCCGGATCGAACAGGTAAGAAATATTTTGAAAGGAAATTTCAGAGAAGTATTGCAACATCTCAAACGGCAGATGGATCAGTTTGCCATGGATATGGAATTTGAGAAAGCACATCAGATCAAAGAGAAGCTTTCCCTCTTTGAAGACTACCAGGCGAAATCAACTGTTGTCAGTCATATGACACGAGATCTGGATGTCTTCAGCATTGTTTCTGATGACACCTATGCTTATGTCAATTATTTAAAAGTTGCACAGGGCGCTATCATCAATAGCTATACTCAGGAATTACAAAAGAACCTGAATGAGGATGAAGCCGAATTACTCACTTTCACAATAGACAGACTTCGTGAAAAATTCAATAGTGTCACTGAGGAAATTATTGCTCCATTTAAAATCCAGTTGATCGAACAAGGCTTAACACTGACAGTGCCTCAGCGGGGGGAGAAAAAAGAATTGCTGGATCTTTCTTTAAAGAATGTCCGCTATTTTCTTTTACAAAAACAAAGGGAGAAGATGAACAACATCAAGCAAACTCCTGCTGAGCGAATCCTGGGCACATTGCAAAAAGATCTGCGAATGCAAAAGCTGCCGATGCATATCGAATGTTTTGATAATAGCAATATTCAGGGATCCAACCCTGTGGCGTCCTGTGTAGTTTTTAGAAATGCAAAACCTGCGAAAAGAGATTACCGGCATTTCCATGTGAAAACTGTGGAAGGCCCCGATGACTTTGCTTCCATGCGGGAGATTGTGGAACGTCGATATAAGAGAATGTTGGAAGAGAATCAACCGTTACCTGATCTCATCATTATTGATGGGGGTAAAGGTCAACTCAGTGCAGCTATGGAATCTATATCCTTACTGGGTCTACGCGAACAGGTAACAGTAATTGGAATTGCTAAAAAACTGGAAGAAATTTATTTTCCGGGTGATTCAATTCCCCTGTACATCGATAAGAAATCAGAATCACTGAAATTGATCCAGCAGGCACGTAATGAAGCCCACCGTTTTGCAATCACTTTTCACAGAAATACCCGCAGTAAAAATTTTACTACTACCGAATTAACCGGAGTGAAAGGAATAGGAGAGAAGACAGCAGAAAAATTGCTGAAGCATTTTGGCTCCGTGAAGAAAATGAAACAAGCCTCCGAAGTAGAACTTATAAAAGTGATAGGACAAGCTGCTGCGAAAAGAATTTTGGAAATGAATAGCAGTTCTACACCACCTGCATCCGAAGCCTCAGAAGAATCACTCAGTTCCTAGAGAAACTGTTTCATCCGTTTTGATAGCATTGTGCAGGTAAGAAGCCATTTCCAACAATTGAGATGCGGTAGCCGGACCTTCGTGACGCAACATTACCTTGCCTTTACCATCTACAAATACCAGCGTTGGAAATTGGGTCACTCCATACATATCCGCCAATTGCTGCTCAGAAACAGCACCTCCTACATTTACTTTATAATTGATAAAATGAGAGTTGAAGTAATTCGCGAGAGCATCCTGTGTGAATACATTTTGATCCATTTTTGTGCAGGATTCTACCCAGGGCGTATAGAAGTCTATGAAAATCGGCTTATGCATCTTGTCTGCGAATTCCAGCAGATGGCCCAAATTAGGACTCGTAGCAAATTGCACATCATGCGAGCAACTGGCAGGCCTCACCACAATCGGATTATATGGTCGTGGCGAACAAGTCCATAGCACAAACATCCCGAAGCTCAGGAGCACGAAGTAATGAATTCCTTTCATATGTCAAGTATCTGAATAGCGTTACCTCAGCTATTACAAATCATATGCCAAAAATTATTAATATGATATTTTTGTTAAGCGTAGGCTGTGCCTGTCTCGTCCTGAAATAGCTTGTCACTTTAAAAGTTATCAGGATGGAAAATACAAAGGAAAAAACTAAAAAGAAAGACCCATTAAGCAGATCCCCTTATGTTAAAAGGTCTGATCTGGAGATGGCAAAGATTGCTTCGGAAATTGATGCCGGACTCCTTGGGATTCGAACTGCTTGCCTGAAGTATGGCCTCTGTAGAAATACACTAAAGTTGTATTTAATCAAGAGGGCTATGCGTACTTTAGTCGAGCACAATTCCAAGCAAAAGCACCAACCCATAGTGAATCAGGATCTAAAAGAATCGGCACTGAAGAAGGAAGTTCAGCGATTAACCAAAGAGCTGGACTATGCTAAGGTGAAACTCCTTGGCCTGGAGACGTTGATCCATGAAGCGGAAAAACATCTTCAAATCAAGATTAAAAAAAAGTATGGTACCAAACAGTCAAAACATTAAGGCAACTGCTTCCCAAAGAACGCGTGGGAAAGCTTTGTGGACTGTTTGGTGTATCAAGACAAGCATATTATGAAGCCGAAAGACTGGACAATAAAAACAGCATTACCGATGCTATCGTCCTGGTGCTGATAAATGAATGCCGGGAAGATATGCCTATGATTGGAGGAAGAAAATTAATTTATATGCTTGAGCCTCAACTTCAGGAGCATGGAATAAAGATGGGAAGGGACCAATTATTTGATTTGTTACGGTTCTATGGACTTCTGGTGCGACGACGTAGAAGGTCCGTAAAAACAACAGATTCACATCATTGGCTCAAAAAATATCCGAACCTGATCATCGGTATGATCATTACTGCTCCGGAACAACTCTGGGTCAGCGATATCACCTATATCCGGACACTGGAAGGATTTAGTTATTTGAGTCTGATTACAGATGCATACTCGCACAAGATCGTAGGTTATGCACTTCATCCTACACTTGAGGCTATAGGATGTTTAGAGGCATTAGAGATGGCGATAAAGGACAGAACAAATGATTCACCACATATCCTGGTACATCATTCTGATCGGGGAATACAATATTGTTCTTCCGATTATGTTGAGCTGCTCAACAAGTCAGAAATAGCGATTAGTATGACACAGAGCGGAAGTCCTTATGAAAATGCAGTGGCTGAACGAGTGAATGGCATAATTAAGGGAGAGTTCTATCCAAAAAGGGTGTATCAAAATCACCGTGAAGCAAAGAAATCGCTGTACGCAATTATAAGGACCTATAACGAGAAAAGGCCACATGCGAGTATCGATTACCTAACACCATCACAGGCTCATACAAGAGAAGGAGAATTAAAGAAACGGTGGAAACACTATCCAAAAAATAAAACGAAAGAAGGAATGAAAGTTGCAGTTTGATTCCTTTTAATAAATATGTATCATTGTAAAGTAAAACCCGGACTACGGAAATATAGGTGTAAAGAAAAAACAGGATTACTCACAAAAAGTGTAAGGTTTTTTCAGGACAAGACAGGTTTCTCATGACTTGTAAAACTTTACAACTTTATAGGAACAAGGTGAACTTACTTTGACAAAATAAACATTTCCAGGCAAGTTTTCTAAAGGAACACTTTTTTCAATATATTCGCTGAGAATCACTTTTTGGGCAAACATCTTTCGGCCTAGGACATCAATTATTTCTATCATCAATTCCATGTTAGCAGTGGAGTTATAGGAAGGTATTAAGCTAATATTTATATTATCTTGGATGAATTGTGTCGCCATTCTTAACGTCAGCAGCAGATGAAAAATTGTAAGAACCGAGATACACTCTCGCAGTTGGTTTATCAAAATCAATAACTAAAAACTTATGGTGCATTCTATTCCCAACACCGCCGATTAAAGGAGGAGGGTGAGTATGTTTTTTTCTGCCCTTCGACAAGCTCAGGGACAGCATTGTTTTATTCAATTTCGTTGAGAATAATTTTTTCTCATAGTGGCTATACTCGAATCATGTCCTATGTACCGGTCCCTGTGCCTGACGAAGGGAAAGCTAATTCACACCTCTCCCTTTTTTACTCCCTTCCGATTATCTGAGTGATTCTTTGCCAACCTCTTTAACCGTTCAATATCTCCCTGGATCAAAGCTTCTTTTTTCTGCCTACTCCACTTCTGTATTTGTTTTTCCCTTTTAAAAGCTTCATCTATCCGATCAAATTCTTCATGATATACAAGTTCAACAGGTAAATATTTCCAGGAGAAATTTGAACCATCTCCATTTTGGTGCTGATTGATTCTGCTTTCTAGATCATTAGTTGAACCTATATATAATGTGTTGTTAGCACATCTTAAAATATACATGTAGCCTTTCATGTAAGTAGTATATGGTTAATGATAGATTTCAATATTTCATTGAACCAGTCGAAGGGAAAACAAGTCCAATGAGGAGGGAGGAATTTTTTCTGCCCTTCGGCAAGCTCAGGGAGCGTATTGTTTGATTATGTTTTCAACTTGGCAACAAATGTGACTCGGGAATTGTACGGTCCCTGAGCCTGTCGAAAGGGAATAAAATTAGAATAAACGCAGTAAGCTTTTCTTCTGTCGCCGTAGCTAAAGCTCCGCGGCGACAGAAGAAAAGAGAGATGTGGGTTCAGGATTTTTTCTTCCCTTCGATAATCCTCAGGGAGCGTTATAGTTATTCATCAATCTCCTTAATGAATATCCAAAATCTAAAATCCAAAATCCAAAATCAATTTCACCCTGCCCACTCCTCCCTATCCAAACTCCTGAAATTAATCGCCTCCGCCAGATGCGGAATACCAATATTCGGACATCCCTCCAGATCCGCAATCGTCCGTGATACTTTGAGTATACGATCATATGCCCGCGCCGAAAGCTGAAGTTTTTTCATCGCCGTCTTTAACAGCATTGCACCCGTAGCATCAATCTGACAAATCTCCCGCACCATATTCGCCGGCATCATATTATTACTGTGAATCCCTTCCATATCTGCAAATCTCATTTCTTGAATTTTTCGCGCACTAATCACCCGCTCACGTATTGTAGCACTCGTCTCTGATTCAATTTCATATTTCGATAACTCTTCAATAGACACCGGCGTCACTTCCACATGCAAATCAATTCGATCGAGTAAAGGGCCGGATATTTTATTCAGATATTTTTTGACAATGCCAGGTCCGCACACACATTCTTTCTCGGGATGATTATAATAGCCACAGGGACATGGATTCATAGAGGCGATTAGCATAAAATTTGCCGGAAAGTCCACTGCGATCTTCGCGCGTGAAATGCATACTTTATGATCCTCCATAGGTTGCCGCAACACTTCCAATACAGATCGTTTAAATTCTGGCAACTCATCCAGAAATAAAACACCATTATGCGCCAGTGATATTTCACCCGGACTTGGATTCGACCCTCCGCCCACCAGGGCAACATCACTGATCGTATGATGTGGTGAACGAAACGGCCTACCCGTCACCAGGGATGATCCATGACCGAGCTTACCCGCTACAGAATGGATCTTGGTAGTCTCCAATGCCTCATTTAATCCCAACGGTGGCAATATGGTCGGCAATCGTTTTGCAAGCATCGTCTTTCCTGCACCCGGCGGACCAATGAGTATAACGTTGTGTCCGCCGGCCGCAGCAATTTCAAGCGCACGCTTGATATTCTGCTGCCCTTTCACATCACTGAAATCAAACGGATATTTTCCCACCGATTCCTGGAATGCCTCACGCGGATCATGTACATATGGGAGCAGATCAATGAGGCCGTTGAAATAATCAAACACCTCTTTGAGATTATCAACACCATATACTTCAAGTTGATTGACGATGGCTGCCTCCCGCACATTCGCTTGCGGTACGATCAGGCCTTCCATTTTTTCTTTTCGTGCCTGGATGGCAATGGGCAGGATGCCACGCATCGGACGCAACTGTCCATCAAGAGAGAGCTCTCCCACCAGCATAAATTTTTTTAATCGTTCGTGATCGATCATGCCGGTACTGGCTGCTATAGCTGTTGCAATAGGAAGATCGTAAGCCGATCCTTCTTTTCGCACATCGGCTGGTGCGAGATTCACCACCAATTTGACGAACGGCACACGGTAGCCTATGTTCTTAATGGCTGACTACAAACGCTGCCAACCTTCACGAATAGCATTGTCGGGAAGGCCCACAAGGTTATACATGTTTTGGCCGGGGCTGACGATGCCACCGGCATTGACCTCGATTTCAATAGTGCGCGCGTCCACGCCGTGGACGGCAGCAGCATAGGTTTTCGCTAGCATGATGAATTTTGTTTTCTGGTGAAGCAGCGGTCATCTGGTAATGAACCGAAGCGAGCGTATCATATTTATGCGCCTGAGTAAATATAACGAAGAAGAACTAAAAATCAACAGGAATTTTCAAAGGTTATGTTGAAGAAAGTTCTGTATAGCAGGGGAAGGTTTAGCGTTTAATAAAAAGATCATTACAGAAGATTACGCTCCAGACTACCTGTCATCTCCGGAAGTAAATGCCTGGGGAAAAGCTTGAAAAAGCTACTACAGATGGTCCTGGACTTCTTTGAAGATGAGCACAAACAGGTCGATCAAGGCATATTAGAACTAGAGCAGACTCTATTCAATGATATACAAGAAGACGACCCAAATACCGAATATAGTCCTCGACCAGTACCTGAGAACTTTAAACGCCTCAGAGCTTAAGATCCTTCTGGTAATCATCCGTCAGACTAATGGTTGGATAAATAAGCGCACCGGGAAGCGTAAAAGGCGGGACAGGATCTCACATAGCCAGTTTAAGGAGAAGAACGGACTATGTTCTAAGATCATCTCTAAAGCTCTTCAGAGCCTGGTAATGAAGGGCCTTATTTCAGTTACAGATCAAATGGGAAAGAACTTAACAAACACATTAGATCGAAAGGGGAATCCCAGGCTCTTCTACTGCTACCAACCATCGTACTTTATTCCACCGATTATGGTACAAAGTTCACTTGGACTAGTGTACAAAAATACTATAGACAAAACTAACTATACAACTAAGGGGACTAAACTAAGCTGTGATGATTAAATTAAGGGAACCTCTATTGTGCTGTGAAGTTAAAGTATTGCTGAAGTTCTTTAACATGCTGTGATAAAGATGATACAGCAGTGGAAGTGCTAATCCACTGTGGTGTATCGACAACGCTGTTCAGGCGGAGTTGTCAAACCACTCTAAGCTGCTGAAGTCGCAAGACTGCGGTAGTGAGCGTATAGAGAAAAGGCGGTAAATAACCGTCAGGTAAAATGATAGAAGGTGAATGAAAATGAATCGCTGATGAAGTAACGAAAACCTTAGATGTAGGGCGAAATCGCATCTTTAGAGGGATGCAGAGAAGAGTATGGCAGAGACCTGGTTACAGGCCATATGCCCACCGTTATATAGGCGACACGACTTATCATTAGGCTCTATCACGGAACTCAGGAGATCCGTTTCAGGGAACAGTTGAAGAGGCTGTGAAACGGAAGTCGGACCGAGTCATAGTAGCGATGATGATCTATGAAAATAGATAGGAGCGAAGGGCTTGGGTTATTCAGTGTATTATTCAATGAAACAACCTTTAAAAGGGGATGATTACAATGAGTGAACACGTAGGTAAAACAATACCCATTGAATTGGAACAAGTGGTAAGAGCATACCACAAGGTAAGACAAGGAGGGAAAGCAACCGGAATTGATCACGAGAGCTGGGAGGAATTCGACAGGAAGGTCGAATCCAATCTGTTTGTGATATGGAATCGGATGTCCTCTGGAAGTTACCTTCCACAAGCTGTACGAGAGGTAGAAATACCAAAGAAGGACGGCAAGATGAGAAGATTAGGCATACCAACACTGCGAGATCGAATAGCACAACAAGTAGTGAAGGAGTACATGGAGAAGAGGATTGATCATCTTTTCCATGAGAATTCTTATGGATATCGACCATTAAAGAGTGCGCACCAAGCGGCAGAACAAGTCCGACAGAATTGTTACAAGTTGGATTGGGTTATAGACTTGGACATAAACAAGTTCTTTGATGAAATTGACCATGAGCTGATGCTAAAAGCGGTAGAGCATGTGATGGAAGAGAAGTGGGTGAAGATGTATGTATTAAGATGGCTACAAATGCCGGTGGAAAAGAAAGACGGCACATTGGAACAAAAGGAAGGAAAGGGAACACCACAGGGTGGTGTCATTAGTCCTATACTTGCCAACTTGTACCTGCATTATGCCCTCGACATGTGGTTAGCCAAACATTATCCGAAGATTCGTTTTGTCAGGTATGCAGATGATGTAGTAATACATTGTGCCAGCAAAGAAGAAGCGGATGAGGTTCTGGCAGCAGTGGGAAGACGGCTTGCAGAAGTAAAGCTGCAAATCAATTCCAAGAAAACACATATTGCCTATTGCAAAGATTACAAGCGTAGAGAGAAGTATGTAAATGTGAAATTTGATTTTCTTGGGTTTGGTTATCAGCCAAGAGCCAGGAAGGACAAAAGGAATGGAAAACTCTACTCTGCATTTACGGCTGAAATTAATCAGTCAAACATGAAGAGAATTAGGGAGGTTATCAGGGAGACAATTAACTGGCGGAACACAAGATTAGAACTGACAGAAATTGCTCGTGCTTTTAATCCCAAGCTTCGTGGATGGATTCGATACTTTGGCATATACAGCATCAGGAGCCTAAGATTTACATTGTGGACGATTGATAAGCGACTAATTAAATGGCTGAGTAAAAAGCATGAGATTAGTCTCAGCAAATCAATCTTGATGCTCAATTCGATAAAACGTGCTAACCCTGCACTGTTTTATCATTGGGAGGTTGGGTATTGATGAATCTATTAAGAATAACAAGAGCCGTATGACGGGAGACTGTCACGTACGGTTCTGTGAGAGGCTTAGGGGTGAAACTCCCCTTTGCCTACTCGGCAAAACCCAAATCTGTCCTAAATTGACAGCTCAGCATCAACTTATTATATATCTATGCAATCGGTTTTTAGAGGTTCCTTATAGTTTTTCTGTGACCAAAATTACTGCTTCCAATTTGAATTTAAAATTCTAATAAAAATTTATTTTCTTGAAGAAATATTGTTTTAATTCAAATTGATGGGATTAAAAAAACTTTGAACATTTAATTTTCCATGATCCCAATTAGATCAAATTACCTGTGAAGAGGTTGCTTGCCTTCCTACAAGTGCGGTACTAAAGATGGAGAGTGGTTCCAAGTAGCAAAGCTTCGGAAGACTTACACATCAATAGCAGAAGTCATAGGGGTGAATAAATCAACCATAAATCCAAAATCCAAAATTGTTTTATCTCACCCATTCTTCCTTCGATCGCCGAAGCTTGATGCCTTATAATTAGATTTTTAGGCGAAGGCGATTTCCTTCAATCGCCAAAGCCTATATTATTTTGCCATTACATATAATTCAGCCGAAGGTGATTTTAAATCCCAGAGTCGTAATAAATCGTAAATCGTAAATCGCAAATCCAAATTTGTTTACCCCGCCCACTCCTCCCTATCCAAACTCCTGAAATTAATCGCCTCTGCTAAATGCGGAATATCGATCCTTTCACATCCCTCCAGATCTGCTATTGTCCGCGACACTTTCAGAATGCGATCATACGCCCGTGCCGATAATTGTAGTTTCTTCATCGCCGTCTTTAAAAGCTGCGCTCCTGCCGGATCAATCTGACAAATATCCCGTACCATATTGGCAGGCATCATATTATTACTGTGAATTCCTTCCATATCTGCAAATCGCAACTCCTGGATATTACGAGCACTAATCACTCGCTCACGAATAGTAGCACTCGTCTCTGATTCAATTTCATACTTTGATAATTCTTCAATAGAGACAGGAGTAACTTCTAAATGCAAATCAATTCGATCCAGAAGCGGTCCTGATATTTTATTCAAATATTTTTTGACAATGCCTGGTCCGCACACACATTCCTTTTCGGGGTGATTATAGTATCCGCAAGGGCATGGATTCATGGAAGCGATCAACATAAAATTGGCTGGAAAATCAACGGCAATCTTTGCACGAGAGATGGACACTTTATGATCTTCCATCGGTTGTCGAAGTACTTCCAGAACTGATCTTTTAAACTCAGGTAATTCATCCAGGAAAAGAACACCATTATGAGCCAACGATATTTCACCCGGACTCGGATTGGAACCACCACCTACTAATGCCACATCGCTGATGGTATGATGCGGAGCACGGAAAGGTCTGCCTGTGACCAATGAAGAGCCATGACCAAGTTTGCCGGCTACAGAATGGATCTTGGTGGTTTCCAATGCTTCATTTAATCCAAGCGGTGGCAGGATTGTTGGAAGTCTTTTTGCCAACATCGTTTTTCCTGCACCCGGAGGGCCGATCAGGATTACATTATGACCTCCTGCAGCAGCAATCTCC
>JALYSC010000037.1 GCA_030855005.1 Bacteroidota bacterium
AGTCGGCCAAATTAATCTGACAGACTTTCTGTATTCAGGCAACCTTATCTACGCGCTAACTGAAAAATCAAATCTCCGTGTAGCTGCTACACAAACACTAGCCAGGCCTAATATGAGGGAACTGGCACCATTTGTACAGTTTGATACGAAAAATGGATTTTTCAATGTTGGAAATCCCTCCCTCAAAAGAACGCTCATTCAAAATTATGATTTGCGTTACGAACTATATCCAGGCGCGGGCGAGTTGATAGCTATAAGTGCATTTTATAAAATCTTTGACAATCCCATCATCCGTGCTTTCAATCCAAGAGCAACAATTCCAGAACTTTCCTTTATCAATGTCGATAAAGCAACTGTGCTGGGAGTTGAAATTGAATTACGTAAATCGCTTTCTTTCATTCAGCGAAATTTGAAAAATTTCTACTTCAACACTAATCTGGCACTTATCCATTCAGCGTATAAAATTCCGCAGGACGAAATCGACAATTCTAAAAACATTGATCCTGAATATGCAGAGACCACCAGACCCTTCCAGGGCCAGGCTCCTTTTATTATCAATGCAATTCTATCCTACATTAATCCGGAGAATGGACTTGAAGTCGCCCTGGCTTATAATGTGTCAGGTCAGAAGTTGTACAATATTTCTCTATTTGCTACACCTGACATCTATGAGCAACCAGTCTCTATGTTGAATTTCAAAATTGCCAAGCGATTTGCCGAAAACTACCAGGTGAGTTTTACTGCTAAAAATATCCTGGACTCCATTTCCAGGAAAACGCTTGACTTCAACGGCAAAGAGTATGTCGCAGAAGCCTATCCAATGGGAAGGACTTTTGGAATCAGCTTAACCTATCAAATTCGCTAAGACTAATATTTATGCCAGGCCAACCCACACAAACCATGATTGCCCTTTTGAAAGCCTAAAGAGTACAGATTTTTTTATTATCGGAGCCCCGGGATTCTTTTGGATTCCGGGGATTTTTATTTTTAACCTTCTGTTGACTTGAAATCCATGACAATAGTCGCATTTTTAGAGCGTTAATTGCGTTAATAGTCATATGAGTAAAAACCGTCAATCCAGAGTTACTAAGAGTTCGCAACTGAAAGGGCGGGCTGTTTCCTTTGTCCTGCATGCTGCGTTGTTTTTGCTGGCATTTTTGCCTTTTTTATCCATGCAGTTACCGGAGGCGCCCAGTAAAGAAGCGCTTGTGATCCAGTTTGACTTTCCTTACAATGAATATGTTGCCCCGGAGAAATTCGTGGTGGAGAATATGAACCAGGGATCATCCAGTTCCGGAAGCGAAGAAGGTGGAAGCACTCCCTCACAGGAACCGCAGCAAACCCGGCCGACTGAAGCTGCCCCCTCACGTTTACAGGCTCCAGCAATGTCCTCACCAGTAAGGTCAACCAGTATGCTTTCATCAAGCACTTCTGACATACCTCTTCCCCAACCTAAAATTGTTACCCACCAGGCTTGGTCTGCCGTAAGCGATGAAGGGGGAGTAGAAAACGATGGTGTAGAAGAACTCAAGATGATTGAATGGTCAGATGGAAGCAAAGGTCAAATCGCCGCATCAGGTGAGGGCGATGATGATTCAGATGTATTTAACGATGGATTTGGCAGCGGCACCGGAGGCAGTGGCAATGGTACTGGGGGTGGTCCCGGAAATGGTAATGGACCCGGATCAGGGCCAGGCGGTGGCACAGGCACTGGTGGCTTGGGCAAAGGTTCAGGGATAGGTGGAACTGCCATCGGTGATGGAGATCTCAGTCGAAGTCTTATTCAACGGTCTCCAAAAGCAGGAGCTTTAGCAGTAAAAGAAGGAAAAATCTGCATTTACCTCTGTGTGGATAAAAATGGAAAAGTGATTTCAAGTAGCTATAACCTTGCTAAGTCAACCATCAAGGACATCAGCTTGCTGACGAAAGCCCAGGAAACAGCAAAGGAGTATGTTTTTGCTCCTGATATTATGGCCTCTGAAAAGCAGTGTGGTAATTTCTATTTTGTTTTTTCCTTCAACTAACACCTACGATTTCACCGCCGCTATTACCTCCATTTCCAGCAGGACTCCATAATGTAGTTCACCACATGGAATAACTGCGCGGGCAGGACGATGCTCACCCATGATCTCAGCATATACCCGGTTGATTTCTGGCCAATAACTGATATCAGGAATAAAAAGGGATGCTTTTACAATATGTCCAAGCCCCGAATCTGAAGCCTCCAGAATAGCCTGTATATTTTGAAGTGTTTGTCTGGTTTGGCCTTCGATACCACCTTCAGCAATTTTTCCTTCTTTATCCAATGGCAACTGACCGGCAACGAACACTAAACCATTATGAACGATAGCCTGACTATAGTGACCTGCGGGTTGGGGGGCATTGGGAGTATTTATATTCTTCATCAGCAGTTAAATAAGTCTGTCGCAGTAATGGGATATTAGCCAAAATAGCCTTTTGCAATAGAACATTCGGTATCTTTGCACCGTTTTTCTACAAATTTTTAAAACACATAATTTCCCTATACCATGCAGGATCAGTTAGTTGCCCAAAATCTCAAATACAAAGTGAAAGACATCAGCCTCGCTAAGTGGGGCCGACTGGAAATTGAATTAGCAGAAGCAGAAATGCCAGGGCTTATGGCTTTGCGCGCTCAATTCGGCGAATCTAAACCATTGACAGGTGCCAGGATTGCAGGTTGTCTGCATATGACCATTCAGACTGCAGTGTTGATCGAAACACTTGTTGAACTGGGAGCGGAAGTATCCTGGTCGTCTTGTAATATTTTTTCTACGCAGGATCACGCTGCGGCTGCAATTGCTGCTGCTGGAATTCCGGTCTATGCCTGGAAAGGAATGTCTTTGGAAGAATATGATTGGTGTATTGAGCAGACTTTGTTTGCTTTTTCTGATAATCAACCATTGAATATGATCCTCGATGATGGAGGTGACCTCACCAATATCGTCCTGGATAAATATCCTGAGATGATTGCTGCTGTAAGAGGAATTACAGAAGAGACCACCACAGGCGTATTACGTCTTTACGATCGAGAGAAAATCGGCACATTACCTATGCCTGCAATCAATGTGAATGATTCAGTTACTAAATCGAAGTTTGATAATAAATATGGCTGCCGTGAAAGTTGTGTAGACGCAATTCGTCGTGCTACTGATATCATGATGGCTGGTAAAGTTGCAGTAGTTGCCGGATTCGGTGATGTGGGTAAAGGCTCTGCAGCATCATTAAGTTCTGCAGGTTGCAGAGTGATTGTAACGGAAATCGATCCGATATGTGCATTACAAGCAGCAATGGAAGGATTTGAAGTGAAGAAAATGGCAGATGCCGTAAAAGAAGCAGATATCATTGTCACGGCTACCGGTTGTAAGGACATTCTCCTCGGTGAGCATTTTCAGACGATGAAGGATAAAGCTATTGTTTGTAACATAGGTCACTTCGACAATGAAATTGACGTAGCCTGGTTGAATTCAACTCCCGGTATTACTAAAGTAGAAATCAAGCCTCAGGTTGATAAATATACCATCAATGGTAAAGACATTCTTCTCCTTGCAGAAGGACGTCTTGTAAACCTTGGTTGTGCAATGGGTCATCCATCTTTTGTGATGTCCACGTCATTTACAAATCAGACTTTGGCTCAAATCGAACTTTGGACAAAAGGAGATCAATACGAGAATAAAGTATATGTCCTTCCTAAGCACCTTGATGAAATGGTCGCTCGTCTGCACCTTGACAAACTAGGTGTCGAGATAGATGTATTGACTAAAGATCAGGCATCATACATTGGAGTGACTCCGGAAGGTCCTTACAAATCCGATTTATACCGTTACTAATTTTTTGAAAGAAACTTCGTGAAAGGATTATTTCTTATCGCATTTATCATGGCCAGTTTTGCAGTTGTTGCAAATGCTAACAATGACCATGATATTCATTTAAGCATGTGCGAATTAAGATACAATGAACAATCCTCTACGTTTGAAGTCTCTATCAAGATTTTTATAGACGATCTCGAGCTCGCACTCAAAAAATATGGGGTCTCCAATCTTCGTATTGGGACGCCTGATGAAAGTGAGATAGCTGAAGAGCATATTTCAACGTACCTCAACCAGCAGTTTACAATTGACATTGATGGTCATCGCATCACTCCGACTTTTGTTGGGAAGGAGGTGACAGAAGATATGTTGGCAGTATGGTGCTATCTGGAATATAAAACAGATGTGAGCCGTGATTCAAAATGCATTTTATCTAACCGTGTATTATTTGAAGTACACGATGATCAGCGAAATATCATGGATATCAGGATGGGACGATCTCATAAGGATTATACCATCCTGGATTCCACTCACACCACGTGGAATTATACTTTCTAACATTGATACGCAAAATTTTTACGCTACCTATCCGGCTTTATCAAATTACACTTTCACCTTTAATTGGTGCCGGTTGTAGATTTACACCTTCCTGTAGTCAATATATGATAGATGCCATAATGGAGTGGGGACCTATCAAAGGTATTTGGCTCGGTATCCGTCGCATCGTGCGGTGCAATCCCTGGGGAGGTCATGGCCATGACCCTGTTCCTAAAAGAACGTCTCTGTAGTCAGAATCAGTTTTCCTATCATAGTTTTTTTAGTTCTCTGAATCCAATGTATGGACCGGAGTTTTATTTTTCATTACCAATATCCTTTTATTAACTTGTTCGGCATTAATTGATCTTCTGTTTACACTTCAAAACCAACTGAAATGAAGCTATTGTTTCCATTGCTGACCTGGATTATTCTCCTGTCAGCTTCTTCACTACATGCCCAGGTTACCACATCAGCCATGACCGGATATGTCTGGGATGACTCTCATCAACCTTTGCCGGGTGCCAATATTATTGCAACACATGTCCCATCCGGAACGATTTACGGTGTGCTTTCAAGGGAAGATGGTGGATACACCATTCCTAATATGCGTATCGGTGGACCATACCTGGTGGAGATTAGTTTTGTAGGGTATGAAACCGATTCACATGATGACATCTACTTAAAATTAGGAGATAAGCTTCGTCGGGATATTACATTAAAAGAAACATCAGCGCAACTTGGTGAGGTGGAAGTCGTGGGATCCCTCAACTCAACGATCAATAGTGATCGAACAGGTGCTGCTTCATTTATAGCGAATGACCAGATCCGTTATATGCCAACTATCTCTCGCTCTGCAGCGGACTTGACAAGACTGAATCCTATGGCAGCAGAAGGTGGATCTTTTGCCGGACGAAATGATCAGTTTAATAGTTATTCACTCGATGGATCAATTTTCAACAATCCATTCGGTCTCGATGCTGCCACTCCGGGTGGACAGGCAGATGCTCAACCTATTTCACTTGATGCGATTGATCAGATCACAGTTAATATAGCTCCGTATGATGTAACTCAATCAGGATTCACGGGAGCCTCTATCAATGCAGTAACAAAATCAGGTACCAATACATTTACCGGTTCTGTATTCGGGTACTTTAGAAATAAAAGTTTAATAGGTAATAAAGTAGGAGAGACCGAAGTCACTCGCGGAGATTTGCAGCAATTTCAAACAGGATTTAGTTTCGGCGGCCCACTTGTAAAAAACAAAATTTTCTTCTTTGCCAATTTCGAACTCGAACGAAGATCTGACCTTGGATCTTATTTCCTTGCCAGCAGACCTGGAATATCAGGTGACAACGTATCACGTGTTGCTGCTTCAGATCTTGACAATATATCATCATTGCTTTTTCAAAATTTCGGATATGAAACCGGAGATTATGAAAATTATAAGCATAATACGGATAATCAGAAAGGGATATTCAAGCTTGACTTCAATCTAAGTGATGACCACAAGCTGACAGCTACTGTCAATTTCCTGGATGCCTTTCAGGAAAAACCCGCTCACCCATCTGCTATCGGACGACGTGGTCCTGATTTTCAAACATTACAATTTGCTAACAGCGGATATCGAATTAACAACAAAATTATTTCCGGTATCATTGAGTTGAAATCTCTTTTTGGAAATAATTATGCTAATAAACTTCAGGTAGGTATGACGGCATTCCGAGACAGCCGGGATCCGTTTTCTTCGCCATTTCCTGTGCTCAATTTTGGAAAAGATGGTATCCGCTATATTGTAGCAGGACACGAGCCATTTTCAATAAATAATAAACTCGATCAAAACGTATTTCAGATCTCTGATAACTTCAATATTTACCTGCCAGGTCATACTCTTACAATTGGTGGTAGTCTTGAGCGCTTTGCATTTGACAACTCTTTTAATCTGACAGGATATGGTTTTAGGGTTTTCTCTGGAGATATACCTATCGAAGAGGCAGAGGCAACACTTACCTCGCAAGCCTTCAGAGATGAAGTAGATGCAGCGATTGCTGCGTTCGAAACAAATAATGCAAGTGATACCTGGTCACTGGCGGAAACAAATATGGGTCAACTTGCTTTCTACGGACAGGACGAATGGTCTGCTTCAGATAAGTTTACCGTCACACTTGGATTGCGAGCGGATATTCCACTCTATTTTAATACAGCAGAGTTGATTCAGGAAAATATCGATCGGAATTGTTGTTACGATCCGACCATTGAGTACAGAGATGAAGATGGTAATATTGTGACCTTTGATCACACAGTGCTTCCGGAATCTACTCCTTTGTTTTCTCCACGTCTTGGTTTTAATTATGACTTTCATGGTGATCAGCGTGCACAAATTCGTGGCGGGACGGGATTGTTTACCGGCCGCTTCCCATTTGTCTGGATTGGAAATCAGGTCGCCAATCCAAATTCATTTTTCTATTGTGTAACAGATCCTGATTTTAAATACCCACAGGTATGGAGATCTAATCTTGGATACGATAGAAAATTGGGAGCAGGTTGGACAGTAACTATGGATTTGATTTATACAAAAGACATTCACGCAGCAATTGTAAAAAATTATGGACTATTTCCCCCTACAGGCACATTACAGGGTGTTGGTTCAAGGCCAATCTATACCGCCGCAGATAGAGTGCAAAATTTTGGAGGAGCGACGAATGCTTATGTATTTACTAATACAGATCTGGGCAGTTCATTCAATGCATCATTCCAGGTTCGCAGAGATTATAATAATGATGCAGGATGGAGCCTGGCATATAATTACCTCGATTCAAAAGATGCCGCATCCATTGATGCTGAGATTTCATCTGATGCTTATGACAGAAATCCAGCGAATCCCGCTCACTCCAACACACCACTGCTCGCACCATCCCTGTATGGAAATAAACATCGGGTAGTAGGATCAATGTATAAGCGATTTAATTATGGAGGTAATTGGGCAACGCATATAGGTTTATTTGTTGAATATGCTCAGGGTGGCAGATATAGCTACACATATTCTGGTGATATCAATAATGATGGATCTGGATTAAATGATTTAATCTACATCCCAACGGAAGGAGAAATTGCATCGATGAATTTTGGCGGTGACGCTGCTGCTCAACGTGCTGCACTCGAAGCCTACATAGATCAGGATGAATATCTTTCTGATAACCGGGGCACCATCGCAGAAAAATATGGAGCCATCAGTCCATGGTATTCAAGATGGGATCTCAAACTCATGCAGGAATATGGATTGGGAAATGGAGATAACATTCAGTTCAGCATCGACGTCCGCAACATCGGAAATTTAATTAGTCCTAAATGGGGAGTACGTGAGATAGCAACTAATACCGGCCTGGCTCAGCCGATTGGTGTAAGTGTAGCAGATGGAGTTCCTACCTACAGTTTTGATACAGCACAGACTACATCCATCTTTAATGACTTTAGTCTCAACAGTCGCTGGCAGGCACAGCTTGGATTGAGATATAATTTTTAAAGAAAATTATTTGGTTTGAGAAGAGGAGGGAGATTTCAGTCATGAAGTCTCCCTTTGCTTTTTTACTTTTGCTATATGGTTAAACTCTTTTTCTCCTTCATCATGTTTGTATGCATCGTCTGCCTAGGATGCCAATCGGATCCAGCTAAAAATCCGATCAATCCTAATGGAGACAGTGAATTGGCATTGTTGATGCGTGCTATGTTTGAAGAAGGGATGACCACCAAAGAAGAAGTCCTCGCCGGTAAGCCGGGTAAATTTGATCTTGCCTATCAAAAGATACATACTGCCACTCCCACAGAGGAAGGAAAAAATGCATCTACAGAATACATCCTATTTGCAAAAGCTTACGAAGCTTCAGTTGACCGACTGCGTAACGCAGATGATGCCGGCCGCCCACAGGCTTATCAGACGATGGTAGAGACCTGTATGAATTGCCATAAGCAAGTCTGCCCTGGCCCAATGGTAAGAATCAAAAAGATGTATTTATCAGATAAAGAATTAGAAAGTCTGACGTCTGCAGAAAAATAATCACGCTCTAAAGATTGACCAGATAATCAATCGCCATTTGATACCCATCAAGTCCTTCACCTACAAATGAAGCCTTGCATTTGTCCCTTAAGTAATTTATTCTTCTGAAATCCTCCCTATCGTAAATATTGGAGATATGCACTTCTATCACCGGAACTTCAATCGCTTCGATTGCATCTCGTATTGCAATTGAAGAGTGGGTGTATCCTCCCGCATTCAGAATAATACCTGTATCTGCGGCGAATCCATGTAAATGCAAAAAATCCAGGATAGTCCCTTCATGATTTGTCTGAAAATAATGCAACAAACCATCCGAATACTTCTCCTGTAACCCCTGCAAATAGACTTCAAAAGAAACAGACCCATAGATCGAGGGCTCACGAACACCTAAAAGATTAAGGTTAGGACCGTTGACAATATGTATATGCTTCATCTAGAGAGTGAGAGAGTGAGAGTGTGAGACAAAAAAGTAAGAGAGTAATATTTGCGAAACTAAAATTCTATTGGCTATTAAACTGTTACACAACAACTTTGACCCTTGATACAGATCATCTTCAATCCCAAATCTGAAAACCCACATCCCAAATCTAAAATTTAGCACCTTGGGTCTGGAATGGAATCGACACTTCGACCGGCTCAGTGCACCGCAAACTCACCATAAGTCCGGCTTCCTTTAATCCGGGATTCCAAAATCGCAAATCCAAAATCGCAAATCCAAAATCCAATATCAATTCGCTATGTCCGACAAAAACTTTATTCGGACTAATTGAATTTCTTCTGCTGTGATATCATCATCCTTAAGTGCATGGTAGGCATCAAGAAAGGAATCTGAATTGGCTTTCATAAAATACTCATAGATCTCTTCCTGTATGCTTTCATCAATTTGATTGTCCAGATAATATTGAAGGTTAAGTTTTGTGCCACTACCTACTATGATGTCAAGTTCTTCAATTAATTCATCACGCGAAAGTGAATTGGTCCGTTGAATATCTTCAAGCGGCATCTTTCGATCAATTGACTGGATGATCTGAACTTTTGTCCTTGACTTATTCGCTACCTGGCGAACGATAAAATCAGAAGGACGCTCAATTTCATTTTCTTCAACATATTTTTTGATGACCTCAACAAAGGTTTTTCCGTACTTCTGCGCTTTGCCCAGGGACACACCGCTGATGTTAGACAGTTCTTCCATGTTGACAGGATAATTGGTTGCCATTTCCTGCAATGATACATCCTGGAATACGGCCCACGTGGGTACACCTTTTTTCTTGGCTTCACGTTTGCGCAGGTCCTCCAGTTGTGCAACTAATATTTCATCCAGCGCGACCATTTTAGTAGGCGCATCAGTCTCAGTCTTTTCTATCGAGAAATCTCGGTTTATCGGAATCTTTAGGCTCTTTGGTTTTTGAATATAAGACTTTCCTTGAACCGTAACTTTGAGTACTCCATAATTCTCAATTTCTTTTTCAAGGAGTCCTGCTAGTAATGCCTGCCGTAAAATGGAGTACCAAAACACTTCCCCTTTGTCAAGGCCAGAGCCATAACCTTCAAGTTTGTTAAACTCAAATTCTGTCATCTCCTTACTGGCTTTACCAACAAGAAAATCTACGATGACTTTGGTGCTGTAACTTTCCTTCAGTCGAAGCACAACCTCAAGTGCTGTTTTTACTTCGTTCTTGACTTCGTGTTTTTCTTTTGGAAAACGACAGTTATCACACATGCCATCACACTGGCTGTCATCATATTCTTCACCGAAATAATGAAGCAGAAATTTTCTGCGACATCCGCTTGTTTCTGCATACGCCACAACTTCTTCCAGTAACTGGCCACCCATCTCACGTTCTGCAACAGGTTTATCCCGAAGAAATTTTTCAAGCTTGTAGATATCTTTCGGTGCATAGAATGCATAGCAGGATCCTTCCATACCATCACGACCTCCACGACCGGTCTCCTGATAATAATTTTCAATACTCTTTGGAATATCATAATGTATTACCACCCTTACATCCGGTTTATCGATTCCCATTCCAAATGCGATGGTAGCGCAAATGACACTTACTTCTTCACCCAGAAATGCATCCTGCACATGCGCCCTTGATTTGGAATCCATACCTGCATGATATGGTGCTGCAGAAATACCATTCAATCGAAGCATCTCCGCAAGCTCTTCCGTAGTCTTTCGCGCCTGTACATAGATAATACCTGAAGGATTGCCTGCTTTCTTGAGGATCTGCAGGATCTCTTTGATAGTTTGTTCTTTATTGATCTTAGGCCTTACTTCATAATATAGATTCGGTCTGTTAAAGCTGGAGATAAACTTACGCTCCCCACGCATTTCCAGACTCTTGATGATATCGGTCTGTACTTTCGGAGTAGCAGTAGCAGTAAGTGCGATCGCAGGAATATTCGTACCAATACGGTCGATCATCGCACGGATATTGCGGTACTCAGGTCGAAAATCATGTCCCCATTCTGAAATACAATGCGCTTCATCAATTGCTACAAAAGAAATATTCGCATTGCTGAAGAATTCAAGGTTTTCATCCTTCGTCAATGTTTCAGGGGCAACGTAAAGAAGCTTAGTTGCGCCACTGGCGATGTCTTCTTTCACTTGCGCAATTTCTTTGCGACCAAGTGATGAGTTTAAAAAATGGGCTATGATATCTCCTTCGCTGTATCCGCGAATTGCATCGACCTGATTCTTCATCAGCGCGATAAGTGGAGATATGATGATGGCTGTTCCTTCCATCATCAAAGCTGGCAGTTGGTAACACAATGACTTGCCTCCGCCTGTTGGCATGATGACTAGGCAGTCCTTCCCCTCCATCACTGTTTCGATGATGGCTTCCTGGTCCCCTTTAAACTGATTGAACCCAAAATATTCCCGCAATGCTTCCTGCAGGTCAATAACAGGTTGATTCATCTATTAAATTTTTTCAATAATAATACCAATTACTATATCTCGTTCCGGTAATCAACTGGTCGTATCTGACAATAAATGTAATAAGCATGAATAAGGAAGAGGGGTCTGAAAAGTCTTACTTTATTCGTGATAGCGAATGACTCTCTAATATAATCAAAATCTGACATGCTCCACACTTCAAAGGTAAGAAATAAGATGTTTAGCCCTCAAGACCCGTGTGAAAAACCGACTTAATCAAAAGGAAATGTTTTACCTGTTTGAGTGAGGTTATTTACCAGCCAAACCTTTGATGATTTTCTCCAGCTCATATTCATCCCCAGGTGTATATCCGGAGTGTTCATAGACAATGACTCCATGCTTATTCACCACAAATGTTTGTGGAATGGCCTGAAAATTCAATGCCTGTTGTAATTCTTGTTTTGAGTCGACTAATACATCAAATTCCCATCCCTTTTCCTGGATCAATGGTTTTACTTGTGTGAGTGCTCTTGAATTGTCGATGGTGATAGCGACCAGTCTGATATCATAATCAGCCAGCCAGGTTGGGTAAAGTTCAGAAATAGCATCAAGTTCCCTTTTACACGGCGCACACCAGGACGCCCAGAAACTAATGATCGTTGTCTTCCCAGTTCCTACAAATTCCTGGATATTCACAGGTTTACCCTGCAAATCCGCAATCGTGATATTGGGCAATGTTTTCTCTACCGGGTGGGTAAATGAGAGAAAAATAGCCGCTATGATGAGAACGTTTATTATACTTTTCACTATGTTTTCTTTTAAATGACTAGAATTTAGGCTGAAAACCAAAATGTTAGCTTGGTCATCCCGTACTCAAATATCTATTTTTGACGCCAGATAATTATGGAATAGATTCCTTTTAACGAATCATTAATCAAAACAAGTTTAATGACGGCCAACCGTACCCTAATAACCCTGATTTATTGTCTTTCTGCCTTTGTAGGGTGGTCCCAGGATCCAATCAGCCTTTCAGGAAGCCTGGAATCTAATGTTAATTTTTACATGCGTGATGAGCAAATTGGCGCTGCCAATACCCCTCAGTATGAACATCAACAGATAGGAACTGATAACTGGCTCACACTTAGAGCCCAACTTT
>JALYSC010000038.1 GCA_030855005.1 Bacteroidota bacterium
TGTGGTTTCTTGCGTAAACGCATGTTGAAAAATTCTACTAAAAGTGAAAATGCAATAGCAAAATAGAGATAGCCTTTTGGAACAGTTCCCATTTCTGCTCCTCCTATTGACACATGTCCAAGGTTTGCACCCTCTGCAATCAGCATAAATCCGATGAGCAATAGAAATGAAAGTCCAAGCATTTGAATAGTGGGATGATCGTTTACAAATTTACCTACAGGTCCGGCAAATAACATCATGATTAATACTGAGAATATCACCGCTATCATCATGATCAATACATTATCCGTCAAACCTACCGCGGTCAGTATGGAGTCAAAGGAAAAAACGATATTGATAAGACTAATTTGAATAATGACCCTGGACAAGGAATTTTTAAGATTAACTTCTTTGGTTTGCTCACCAACACCATGTCCTTCCAGTTTGTGATGTATCTCTGTCACACTCTTATACAGAAGGAATATCCCTCCAAGAATGAGTATGATAGCCTGTCCACTGAGTCCTACGGAAAAGAAACTCCCCTGGATATTGACAATAGGCTTGGACATGGCAATCAAATAACTGATACCAAATAAAAGGACAACCCTGAAGATCATGGCCAGGATTAAGCCAATATTCCTTGCTCTGGGTTTTTTTTCTTCCGGCAGCCTATTGGAAGCGATAGTAATAAAGATAATATTATCCACCCCCAGCACTATTTCCAGGAATGTCAGTGTCAGCAAGCTGATCCAGACCTGAGGTGATGAAAAATCAGGAATATCGAATAGCAGAAAAGTCCTCATGGATTAAATTAACAGTTAGTGGGGCTAAGATCGGAATTTTCATCATTTCAGGTCCTCACCTGACCCTACCTCAAGATTGTATATTTGTGCTTTGATTAACAACCAGGGATACGACCCTCACGTAATTGTATATGAAGATTCAGGTGTTCACTCTTTTTATTTTGCTATTGGCCTGCCAAAAATCACGTAAATCTGAAGTCCAGGCTCAGGATCCTGAAAGTGACTTTCAGTCAAATGTGACCTTTACTTTGATGGACGGTGACCAGACCGGAGTAACCTTCATGAATGCCATTGTAGAAGACAGCATTTATAATTTTTTTACCTATGAATATCTCTATAACGGAGCGGGAGTCGGAGTTGGTGATTTAAATGGAGACACACTTCCTGATCTCTACTTTGTATCGAGTTTTCAGGAGAATAAACTCTATATAAATGAGGGTAACTTTAAGTTTAGAGATGTTACGGCACTTGCAGGTGTGGCAGCGCATGCAGGATTCAAAACAGGTGTCAGCATTGGCGATATTAATGGAGATGGCAGATTGGACATTTATAGCTGCAGGACAAGTAAGGAGGATGACCACCTGAAAGATGACTTTGTCTTTATTAATCAGGGTAATAAAAATGAAAATGGACTTAATATCCCTTACTTCCAGGATGAAGGCACCATTTTAGGCTTAGCTGACAACAGTAATACCACACAAGTCGTCATGCTGGATTATGATAATGACGGAGACTTGGATGTATTTCTGTTAAATCACAGGAACGATTTTAATCATGCTAATCAGTTACGGCTACAGCAGCACACGGATAATAGCGCTGTCCGCATTCGTACACCTGAAACGCCGTATGAATCAGATCGGCTTTTTAAAAATGAGAACGGGAAATTTATTGATGTGACAGTGAAGGCAGGTATACAATCATCTGCTTTTGGATTGGGTGCTGTCGCAACTGATTTCAACTATGACGGATGGATTGATCTCTATGTTGCAAATGATTATGTCGAGCCGGACCAGGTATTGATTAATAACCGCAACGGTACTTTCACGGATCAGTTCAATACATATATTCGGCATACATCGCTAAACAGTATGGGAACAGATATCGCCGATATCAATAATGATGGGTTAATCGACATCATGGTATTGGATATGAAATCACCTGAACCTGTCCGATACAAGGAATTGATGCATGCTATGGTCTATGACAGATACCAGCTACTTAAGCAGTATGGTTATGGAAAGCAGGTAGGTCGCAATATGCTGCAATTAAATAATGGGAATCAAACATTTAGTGAGATAGGAGAGTATGCAGGAATATCTGCAACTGACTGGAGTTGGGGAATCTTACTGGCTGACTTCGATAATGATGGATGGAAAGATGCATATATCGGCAATGGCTATGCCCGCGATGTTACCAATCTGGATTATGTAAATTTTACGAGGGACTCATTATTGAAATCCACTGATAAGGTTGAAGAATACCTTGCGAACTTTAGAAATCATCTTGATCTGGTGCCTCAGGCGAAAGTGGCAAACTATTTCTTTGTCAATAATCATGAACTCCGTTTTATTGATATCACTGAAAAAGCCGGTTTGCAGCAAACTTCACTCTCCAATGGCTCTGCTTATGCCGATCTTGATATGGATGGTGACCTTGACATAGTGGTGAATAATATTAATCAGAAGGCCTTTTTATATCGTAATAATATAAAGGGTCAGCATTGGTTGCAAATAGATCTGATTGATAAGCCCGGAAACCAGGATGGTCACGGCGCCTCTGTAGATCTTTATGCTGGTGGTGTACATCAATATCAATTATTGAGTACGACAAAATCTTTCTTATCCTGTTCGGAGCCCATCCTGCATTATGGTGTAGGTCAGGTAACAAAAATTGATTCACTGATCCTGACCTGGCCGGGCGGCCAGCAGGAAATAATGCGTTCCGTTCCGGTAGACCAACGAATTTATTGGTCGCGTGGTCAGGGAACAGCTTATACCAAGGCCAAACCATTATCAGCAGTACCACTCTTTAGCAGCCAGGGTATACTTCCGGGGTGGTTGCATGGAGAAAATGATTTCGTTGATTTCAAACGTGAAAAATTAATGCCGTATATGCTTTCAAATGAAGGTCCTTGTCTGACAACAGGAGATCTGAATGGTGACAAACTTGATGATATCTATGTTGGAAGCGGTAATGGCCATGAAGGAATTGTTTTTTTCCAAAATGCCAATGCGACCTTTACCATGCTAACTCCTGAAGTGCTTAAGAAAGATGCGGGTTATGAAGATTGTGGTTCAGTAATACAGGATTTTGATCAGGATGGTGATGGGGATTTGCTGGTTATATCAGGAGGCAATGCATTCGATGTGAATGATCCGCTGTATATGACGCGATTATATCTGAATGATGGGAAAGGTAATCTTTCAACTGCATCTGACTTTCCAAATATCAGAACCAATGCAGGGTCGGTATTAGCCTTTGACTATGACGATGATAATGATTTGGATATTTTTATTGGAGGCAGATCTATTCCGGGAGCTTTTCCGTTACCTCCAAAAAGTTATGTATTAAAAAATACGAATGGAAAATTTAAAGATGTGACCAAAGAAGTGTTTCCTGAATTTGAAGGGATTGGAATGATTACAGATATGAAGGCAGGAGATCTGGATGGAGATCAACGGAAAGAATTAATTCTTGCAGGAGATTGGATGTCCATTATGGCTTTTTCTTTTGATGGTAAAAAGTTTGTCAATCAGACTAGCACATTCGGTCTGGAGAAATTAAGTGGATGGTGGAAGTGTATTCAATTGGAAGACATGGATGCCGATGGTGATCTGGATATTGTCGCAGGTAATATGGGACTTAATCATCGATTGAAAACTTCCCCACTCTATCCCATTACCTTAGTATCAAATGACTTTGATGGCAATGGATCACAGGATCCGGTACTGTGTTACTATGCTGATGGAAGTCTTTATCCTTATGCCGGCAAGGATGCATTGATTGGACAAGTTCCGATGCTGAAGAAAAAGTTTATAAAGTATTCAGTTTACGCGCGGGCGAAACTGTCGGAAATTTTTGATAAAGAAAAACTAGAACAGAGCCTCACGCTGACAACAAATATTTTTCATACAGTGTATCTGAAAAACGATCAAAAGAAATTTGTGCCCACTGAACTTCCATACCAGGTTCAGTTGAGTCCTGTGATGGACTTTATGATCCGCGATTTTAATGGCGATGGCAAGAAGGATATTCTTTTTGCCGGGAACTTCAGTTATGCAGAAACAGAAACCGGAGAGATGGATAGTGGAAACGGTTGCCTTATAGTCCAGCAAACTGATGGTACATTCAGTTATGTCAATAATACAGAGCATGGATTCTGGGCGGGAGGTGAAGTTCGAGAACTTGATCTTCTGCTTATGGCAAAGGGTCAGGAAATAATTCTCACCGGAAATAATAAGGGACCCGTGGAGGCTCATTTAATCAACACTAGCCAGAAACAGATTCAGTGATTTACAAACGCTTTTATGAAAATTATCGCATCAAATTGCTGGATAGAAAGCTTTAAGCTAAAAGAGAATTCTTCCTATGCAGCTCATGGCAATATCAACAGCTATGAAAATGTATTCCTCACGCTTGAAACAGATGAGGGTTTCAAAGGATGGGGCATGGCAGCTCCTGATAAAGTTATAACCGGAGAAGACACTTCTTCTGTGATGCAGGCATATACCAATCACATTGAGTCTTGTATGCATGGCGAAGATCCTTTTTATTACAGCCGGCTCTATGAAGAATTACGTGACCAAATTCCCGGACAAGCTTCGGCCCTGGCCATGGTAGAGATAGCTCTCTACGATTTGATTTCACAAAAAGCCGGTGTGCCTTTGTATAAATTTCTAGGTGGCTATCGCGAAAAAATAGTTACAAATGTAACCATTGGCATCATGGAAGAGGCACATGTCATGGATCGCACAACGAATCTTTTAGAGCAGGGAATAAAAGCTATTAAAATAAAAGGCGGCAGAGATGTAGAACGTGATATACGCATAGTTGAGCTTGTTAGACGTCAGATAGGACGTAATATCGCCCTCACATTTGATGCCAACCAGGGATACAGTCTTATCGAAGCAGCTCATTTTATACGAAACACAAAAAATGAAGGACTTGAATTGATTGAACAACCTACATCGCCAGAGCTCACCAATCAATGGTACCTGCTTCGCCAAGAAGGTAATGTACCCATCATGGCAGATGAAAGTTTGAAAAAATTATCAGATTCATTTGATCTGACCAGCCGCAAGGCAGTTGATTACCTGAATATCAAATTAATGAAAGTCGGAGGGATCACCCCTGCATTACAGATCAATTCAAGTGCAAGATCTGCAGCCGTAAGGTGTATGATGGGATGTATGGATGAATGCAGTCTGGGCATAGCAGCAGGTCTTCATGTTGCTTTGGCCCGGCCAAATATAAGCCATGCAGACCTTGATAGCTGGCTGGATATTGAAGAAGATCCATTTATGGGGTTGGTCACACTGCAGAATGGATACTTGCTACCAACTGATGAACCAGGACTTGGAATGAAAAGAAAATAAATTCTATTACGTGTCTTGCAAATTCGTCTGAAGAAGATCTTCAATTGTTTCCGAGCGACGTATTAATCTGCTGGTTCCATCCTTTACCAATAATTCTGCTGGTCGTGGTCGACCATTGTAATTCGATGACATCGTATAACCGTATGCACCGGCATTATAAAGACAGAGTACATCTCCCTGACGTACTTCATTGAGTGATCTTTGATAAGCAAAAGTGTCAGTTTCACATAGATAACCAACAACATCATACTCTTTAAGCTCACCATTTGGATTGCTTATATTGATGATATGATGGTATGCTCCATAATTCATAGGCCGAAGGAAATGATTAAATCCAGACTGCACATATATCATACGGGAATATTCAGTTTCACGGAGCCCGGTAACCTGCATTAATAATACACCAGCTTCACTGACAAGAAATTTTCCTGGCTCCAGTACAAGTTTTATATCTCGTCCAATCACATGACATAATGCCTGAAATCTTTGACTTACTTTACTTCCAAGGGTTAAGATATCAATGGAGTGATCATCAGGATGATAAGGTATTTTAAATCCTCCTCCAAGGTCAATATGCTCAATAGACGTTTTCCATCTCATAGCTACTTTTAACAAATAATCATAAGCCTGATCAAAACTGTCTGAATCACTTATATCCGATCCAAGGTGCATATGCACACCGATTACTTTTAGTGACAAACTGTTGATAAGGGCAACAACTTCATCCAATTGTGACTGAGGAAAACCAAATTTGGAACCATCAGATCCAACCTGTAATTTTTCATGGCCTCCTGCCCGCACCCCGGGATTAAAACGAAGTGTAATTGACGTTCCAGGATAATGTTTATCAAGCCATTCCAATACATGAAGTTGATCTACATGGATATGTACACCATGCTGTATGGCAAAAGCATATTCTTCATACATAACCCCGCTGGGTGTAAAAGAAATGCAGGAAGGTGGAATTCCGGCCTTCAATGCCATCAGCATTTCCCCTGGTGAAACTGTATCAATACCACAGCCTTCTGAATGAATATGCTTTAATATCGCAATGGTATTTTGTGCTTTACTGGCGTAACGAATATCGAGTAACGTGCCATGGAAAGCATGCTTTAAATCATTTATTTGACGGGATATGATATCTGCGTCATAGACATACAGTGGCATACCATAATCAGCGGCATAAGTGAGAAATTCGTCTGAATATCCGGAATCAATCATGGAGTAAAGATGAAGATGCTAAATCAATAATTATCACGCAACCAGATAAATATTTTCTGCATATGCTCCTTAATCACTTTAGAAGGCACAGTAAACTGATTATTCATCCAGGAGAACAGAAGTGTCTTCCCTGATTTGGTAACCAGGATACCGCTAAGGCAATGATTGTTTTTAAGGGTACCTGTTTTAGCAAAAATATATGGAACTCCATTTTTGCCTTTATACCAATCCGTCAAAGATCCTGAAACGCCTCCTGCCGGCAACATTGTTTTTAAATATGCGAGACCTTTTTGCTCAATAATTTTATCTAAAAACCAAATACAGGAACGAGGTGTCATCAGATTGTACCTTGAAAGTCCTGACCCATCTATCCATTGAATCTTATCAGGTAGTCCGGAAAGAGGACCTTTCATTTGTATGTCAATAAATTTCTTTTCATTCATTTCTCCGGTATGATGCAAAGCAACAGATAACAATAATTGCTCAGCAATAAAATTGTCACTCTCCTGCATCATCGGGAAAATGAGCGAATCAATTTTTGTTCCAGGGAGGCGTATAGCATTTCGCTGAAAAGGTCTGTGTATGTATTCAATGTCTTTTCCTATTGCTTTCTCCCAAATCAGCTTTATATCGTTCCTTGTTAATTCAATCGGTATGGTGACTTGTACATGACTTGTATCACGTATGTATTCATAGTGATACTGAGTACCCCATTCGTTTCGATAGGCTGTGTCTACCTCGCTTGGTTCAATTTTAGTTACCAATTCAAAATAGGAAGGTGTCATTACAATGCTGTCCTGATATCTGTCAATCCACAACCGGTTACCATAGATTGGAAATGCTGTACGTTCGACCTGGTAATCATCCCCAAAATCATCCCATGACCAACCTCGGCCAAATCGTCCTGCAGTAAAATGATCATCTGAGAAGAATATTTTTTTATCTGTATTCCTGAGAAACTCTGCTAGTGCTCCTTGCTGTGTGATATCCGGATAAAAAGACCCAGGATCGCCACCTCCCCAAATAATTAAAGAGTCATTTTTTATTAAATAATATCCCGCTGCTATATTCTGATCAAGATATCGAAGTGCTGACCACATAGTAACCAGTTTGATATTCGATGCAGGTATAAAAAAATTATCCGCTCGATTTTGAAACACCCATTTTTTAATATCTGCATCATATATGGCAAGTCCAATATGGTAGTACGGATCGATGTTGAGCTCATTCCACAATTTGCTTAGGTCAGACTTGACTGATGGTTTGACATCTTGTCCTACGATGGAATGATTGTTTACAATCAATCCCACCAATATTAAACCAAAAATCAAATACCACTTGCGCATGCCCTACTCTTCTTTGGCTGATAATGATTTGTAATCCGGATTGTTTTTAATCATCAGATGTATCCAGAGAGACCGGCAGAAACGAAGGTTCCAGATAAAGATGGCGGCTAAAAATAAGATAAGGGTCAGGAATGAAATTTCAACAGGGAATTTAAAAACAAAAACACTTAATCCTACTGAGAGTAAACTGAGGAATGCGATAAAGATATAAGAGATAAACATCGCACCATAATAAAAGCCAGTTTCCGGTTCAAAATTTTGCCCACATTCACTGCATTTCTTATGCATGAGCAAAGGGTTGGACAATTTCATGGGCTTTACAAAGAGGTCACCTTTTCTACATCTTGGACAGGTTAAACTTAACACACTTGACATCATATTCATTAGGCAAAGGTAGCAGTCTTTACTTATCTGCCGGACATTCCCAAAATCAGGATTTGATTACCTATTTTTTAAAACCTATAGATTGCCGCTGGAAATTGGGCAGAATGGTGTCTTTGGTAAATTCTTTCACATCCTCATAGGTGATCAGGTTGACTTGTGTCTTTGGATCATTGGATTTTGCGAGCCTGAGATTTTGATTCTTAATAACATCCTGAATAATCTGGCGTATACTTCGTGCATTTCCAAAATATTTATCACGGTAATCGTATATCAGTTTAAAGTACTTCGTCAGATGTTCGAGCGCTCTGGGAGAGATACGCATTTCGTGAGTATTGATCATGTGCATCGCGATCTCGTTTAATTCTTCAGGACTATAATCTTCGAAACGCAAAATCTTATCAAATCGGGAGCTTAATCCCGGATTTGCTTTCAGAAAGGCCTCCATATTATCCGGGTACCCAGCAGCGAAAACAAAAAATTGTCCTCGTTTATCTTCCATTCTCTTGAGGATAGTTTGAATTACCTCATTGCCAAAGTCGTGGGAATTGCCAGGGTTGTTACTCAATGCATATGCTTCATCAATAAACAAAACTCCTCCCATCGCTTCTTCTATTTTCTCTGCGGTTTTTAAGGCAGTCTGTCCCACATATCCTGCAACCAGACCCTGGCGATCGGTTTCAACCATGTGTCCACGCTCTAGAATACCTAAGGCTTTGTAAATGCTTGTAAGTATGCGCGCCACAGTAGTTTTTCCGGTACCAGGATTACCAATAAATACAGTGTGCATATAGAATTTATTCAATACACTACGTCCGGTAATTTGATGGTAGCGCACGATATCAATCATCTCTCTGATTTGTTTCTTCACATTCTCAAGTCCTGTAAGTTCATTGAGATCATTGAGTGATAGTTGTAAGAGTTTTTCATCCACCGGTATGGTTGGATGCGTGAGGTCGCCAAAAATCCGGATGTTTTCAATATCCTCAGGTAGAATAACTGAAAGATCGTCTCGTGTTGGTTCCTGGGTGGAAGTAGATTTCATCACCCTTAGACCCAAAGAAACTTTTGCTTTCTCTATCAGGTCGTTTACAAAACGCGCATTTCCAAAGGAACGATCACGATTGCGATAGGCTTCAATGATCATTTCGTCCACTAATTTTTTAGCCTCTGCAGAAAGTACTACTTCCTTTTCCCTACATGCATACATCGCAATCTCTGATAGATTTTGCGGCAGGTAATCTGCGAAGTGATAATGAATTTTAAACCTTGATTTAAGTCCGGGATTAGAGTCCAGAAAGTATTTCATTTCTTTTGGATAGCCAGCAACGATAACTGCCATATCACCTTGACCATTTGACATTTCCTTTACAAGAATTTCTATGACCTCACGGCCAAAATCTTTTGTATCATCATTAGCTCGTGCCAGGCTATAAGCTTCATCAATAAATAAAACGCCACCACGTGCTTTTTCAATAGCATCTTTAGTTTTAGGAGCCGTCTGACCGATATATTCTCCAACAAGATCTACTCTGTCTACCTGATGAACATGGCCTTTAGTAAGCAAACCCATATTCTTATAAAGCTTACCCATCATGCCTGCCACTGTTGTCTTACCTGTACCTGGATTTCCTACAAAGACAGAATGAATATTGATATCCTGTCTTTCTGTAAAACCATTGTCTTTGCGCAACTGGAGAAATTGTAAATATTGAGCATGCTCCGTGACCTGTTTCTTAATCTCAAGGAGACCTATCATAGAAGTAAGGTCGCGCATTACAACTTCGAGGCTGAGATCGGAGCTTTCCTCGGTAGTAAATTTTGCCGGGCGATAATCCGGAAGAAAAACCTGGCTTTGACCTTCCTTAAATTCTTCACCTACTTCGAAAGGAACTACTGCTACGAGCCTGTCCATAAAGACGATTTCTGCTGTGTATTTTCCTTTCCTCCAGGAACCTTTGACATTTGAGCCCCAACCTGCTGTAATCTTCACTTTTTCATCTCCTTTTTTGATAGTCTGAAGACGAGTGACCTGCCCTTTCAATTCACGGGCTTCATTGTAAAATTTTGTAAACAATTCACATTGCCATGAATCCTGAGTTTGAAGGTTTTGGAAAATTACTTCTGAATAAATATATCGCGTTTCCGCACTACTAAAAGATATAAAGTAATGACGATCATCTTCCCCTACATCATCATACTGGCCTTCATAAAGTCGTAGTGATTGTAATGAGAGATAACGAGGCTGGCCATTAATACTAGTGTCGCTTTCTTCAACATAGAAATATTTAGACCCTACTTTTTCATTATCGATGTATGCTTCCCAGCAATAAGCGCCTTTTTTCCAAAAAGATCCTTCTTTCTTATTGCCCCATCCTTCACGGATGTATACGATACTATCATACTTACTTACATTTCGTCTAATCTGCAGGCGGCACAATTCTTTTCCGGCTCTTTTCATTGACATACACCTTAACGTCACCTCTACATCCCAACTTTGAAGGTCAAAGAATTTATTATAAAAGGAAAGCTCGGCGTACACATACGAGGCTTCCAGGCGATCATACACCTGTCGGTACTTTTTCTTATTGTCAGCCAGCCATTCGGTAGATGCATAGACCTTAAGCTCTTTAAACTTATAGGCTTTTGACTCTGAATTCGTTTGAGTACTCTCTTCCATAATCTTTCTAAATATAGGAAATCAGGACTTGTCTTCCAAATCAGCTCTTTTTGTCCTTATGGCCGATTTCTTGGATACAGGAAATTTTGCTGATCTTCCACTTTCGGTATGAAGCATTTTCTGACCATCATTCGCTGGCGCAATCTTATCCTTGTAGGGATCATACAGTCGCTGCTTTATTTCCGGCTGCTTGAATGGCATCAAAGTGTTCTTAAGATTGGTGATGTGATCTTACTGGTGATCATCACCATACTGATTGCTGCTGGGGGGTATGTGATTAATGATTATTATGACCGGAATATTGATCAACACAATAAGCCCCAGGCGTGGATCGCAGGCAATCATTGGACCCTTAGTCAGGTTTTGAGAATATATTGGATCCTTACGTTCATGGGACTTTTATTGTCATTAGTTCTTGCTATTCGCCTGAATCTACCGGAGTACCTTGTATTGTATCCCCTCGCTGTTACCGGACTTTGGTTGTACTCATTCATGCTTAAATGCAAACCCATCGCAGGTAATCTTTGGGTTTCCATCTTCTGCGCCGGAGTCATTGGAATAATAGCTCTGCCTGATTTGATCAAAGGCAATGAGAGGATCATTAATTTCAATATCTGGTATTACATTGTATTTGCTTTCCTCTCTACCTGGTACCGCGAAATCATCAAAGACATAGAGGATGTGGAAGGTGATCAGAAGAACAATTGCCAAACGGCTGTAGTAAAATTTGGTAGTCAGGCAGGTAAAATAATGGCGACAATACTTGCTGTTGGTTTGGTAATCGTGATGTTGGAATGGGAGGCCCGGAATGGCAGCCCAACATTCAAATTGATATTACTCATATTGGAAGGTATTATCGTGGCTTCAGTTGCATTTATGTGGTGGGCAAAGAACAAATCTTATTATCATTCTGCATCTACCATGGTTAAAGTCGTCATGCTGGCTGGAACTCTGTTATTGATCATCTGAAATTTATCTTCACCTTTTTATTATCCATTTTTGTGAATTATGTCGGAATTGAAAAATTTTGAGGACTATCAAAAAATCTATCAATCGAGTATTGATAAGCCTGAGATTTTCTGGTCTGAACAAGCAAGTAAATTCACATGGACCAAGCCCTGGGATAAAATTGTTGAATGGGATTTTCATACAGGAAACACAAAGTGGTTTTTAGGTGGGAAAATGAATATCACTGTTAACTGCCTGGATCGACATCTGAAAAGCCGGGCAAATAAGATAGCCCTCATATGGGAACCCAATAATCCTGAAGCAACAATACGCTCATTTACTTACCTTGAACTTTTAGATCGGGTCTGTCAATGTGCAAATGCACTGCGCCAAATCGGAATACAGAAAGGGGATCGTGTATGCTTGTACATGCCTATGATTCCTGAGCTGACTATTGCATTACTTGCCTGTGCACGAATAGGTGCTGTCCATAGT
>JALYSC010000390.1 GCA_030855005.1 Bacteroidota bacterium
TCCCTTCACGAAATGGAAGAACAGATCATGCAGTGGTCATCATCCAGCGATGAGCGATTGGAGGCCAGTATTTAATTTATTTGGGATTTCGGATTTCGGATTTGGAATGGCAGAGTTGTGGGCATGAATAAATTATAGAGGCACAGTAAATCAGAATTTGAGATTGAAAACCCGGACCCTGAGCTTGTCGAAGGGAATAGAAAATCCAAAATACTTAGCTAATCGGGGGTGAGTGTACGCTTTCCTTCCCTTCGACAAGCTCAGGGACCGTGGAGTTATTTATGATAAATTACCAAATCGCAAACCCAGGATTTTAAAATGATCAGACGCGCCAGTGTCGAGAATTTTAAAAATACGGGACGCGCACACCGTGCGCAGGGGCATCTGGATTTTTGATTTTTGAATTTGCTTCAAATCCCCAATCACAAGTCACGATTGACGATTCACAACTCACAACTCACACTTCGACTCCGCTCAGTGCAAGCAACTCACACTTCGACTCCGCTCAGTGCAAGCAACTCACACTTCGACTCCGCTCAGTGCAAGCAACTCACAACTCACGATTTAATGATAAGGATCCACATCCACGTTAATCCTAACCGTTGTCAGAGATTTCTTTTTGGTGATGTTAGCCTGAAAATCTTTAATGGTTGATTTGATATCCTGAATCAAACGAAGATCCTTTTCCATTTTTATATAGATCATGTTGATATACTGATTTCGCACACGTCCTACCGATGGAATAGATGGTCCTAATATCCGGTTACCATATTTTGCTTTTAATTCTATCGCAAATAATTCTGCTGCATCACGACTGATATCCGCCTGCTTGTGACGAATGGTGATGGCAATCTGCCGGACAAGTGGCGGATACTTAAAAATTTCCCGCTCATTAATTTCACGATTATAGAAGGACAGGTAGTCATTCCGAACCACATCATTAAAGACAGGATGTTCGGGTTGAAAAGTTTGTATCATCACTTTACCTTGTTGATTTTTTCGTCCGGCACGACCACTCACTTGCACTAAAGTTTGGAAGGTTCTTTCAGCTGCTCTGAAATCCGGATAGTAGAGTGCCTGATCAGCATAGATGACACCGACTAATCCAACATGATCGAAATCAAGCCCTTTCGTCACCATCTGCGTACCTACAAGAATATCAATTTTCTGTTGCTCGAATTCATAGATCAAATTTTCCATGTTGTTTTTTCCGCGTGTCGTATCAAGATCCATCCGCCGTACCACAGCATCAGGAAATAATTCTGTTAATTCATCCTCTATCTTTTCAGTACCATAACCTTCCAATGTTAATCGCGGAGAACCGCATGCAGGGCAAATATTAATTACAGGTCGGGTCGTTCCACAAATATGGCAGGTGAGTTTGTTCCTGCCTTTGTGAAAGGTCATCGATATATCACAATTAGGACATTCTGCAACCCATTGACATACGCCACATTTTAAGACAGGTGCATACCCTCGCCGGTTTTTAAATATTATGACTTGTCTTTTGTTTTGTAAAGTTGTTTTGATTTCTTCGATTAGCGTATGGCTATAAGGAGCACCTTCTGAAGATTTGTCTTTCCGCTTATCGATCATAATAATCTCAGGCAATTCCATTCCGAGATATCGCTCCGCTAAATAGGTTTTCCCATATTTTCCGATATCGCATTGAAAATAAGAATCGACAGAAGGTGTAGCAGAGCCAAGTAACACCTTTGCCCCAAGTTGCTGCGCTAAATAAATGGATGTGTCTCGTGCATGATATCTTGGGTTAGGTTCCTGCTGTTTATAACTCGCATCATGCTCCTCATCAACTATGATCAATTTTAGATTTGTAAAAGGAAGAAATACACTTGATCGCACACCTGCAATGATAGGAATGCCTGAACTGACTTGTGTCCAAAGATCAACTCGTTCTTGTTCATTGAGACGCGAATGCGAAATAGTAATTTTATTGCCAAATTGTTGTTTTAGACGATTTAATAGCTGGACACTTAATCCAATCTCCGGTACGAGATATAATACCTGACCACCTTCTGCAATGATGTCTTTGATGAGTTGTGTATAAACAATTGTCTTTCCACTTCCCGTCACTCCATGCAGGAGTACGACTTCTTTTTCATTCCATTGTTCACGAATACTTTGATAGACTTCTTGCTGTTGATTTGATAAAATAACGGCATCTGGATCAGTCACTTCTTTGTAACGGTCCATCCGGTTGACTTCAATAAATATTTCTTCTAAAATTCCTTTCTGCGTTAAGGTCTTTAATGGTGATGGTCCCACCTGCGCTTTTTCTAATAATAATTTTGGCTCAATAGGTTTACGTTGAGTTCCTGTTAGTGACAGATAAGCGAGTAGTAATTTTAGTTGATGTTCATGCGCAGAAACTGCATCCAGGGCTTCATGCATTTTATCCTCTTGAGCATAAGCTTTTGATAACTGGATCAGTTTTATTTTTTTTGGAACATATTTTTCTTCCAGTTCCTCCACCACTATAATCATCCCCAATTGATATAGGGTGACGATGTGCGGATATAATATTTTCAAACCACTTGCTTTTTCGAGATCATCAAGATTGATTGACGTTTTTGTCTGAATGATTCGGATCAGCTCATAGAGTGGTGAGGATAATTGAAGGATATCATCTTCTTTCGTATTGAGCGGGGTGATGATCGTTTCACTCGATAAGAGTAAAGCACCTGGCAATGCAGCTTTCATTACTTCGCCTTGTGTACAGCAATAATAAGAAGCCATCCATTCCCACAATTTTAGTTGCCATTCCCGGATGATTGGCTCGGGATCAAGTACGCTGATGATTTCCTTGGTTCGATAGCCCGGATCGGTGCTTGTAATGCCTTTTACGACTCCCGCATACCGCTTTCGGGCGCCAAATTGAACCTCCACACGTTTGCCGACAGATATAAATTCTTCTAAAAAAAGAGGTATCCTGTAGGTATAGGTCGACTCCAAAGCCAATGGTAGCAGTATATGTGCGAATTTGACCGGTGGTACTGACATGATTATCGGGAGGTAAACGATGGTTCCAGGTGTGCGAATATAGCCTGGAGTGCCTCAATCTCTAAAGGACAATTATTTTTGCGACTCAAAGATCCAACAAACAACATGAACAACCTTTCAGAACAGGAAATTATAAGACGTCAAAACCTCCAGAAGATCATTGATCTTGGGATCAATCCTTATCCACCTGAACTTTATCCCGTCAATATACTTGCAGCCAACATCAAATCAGACTTCAACCCGGAAGAAAAAAATCTCCAGGATGTCGTTGTTGCCGGCAGGATGATGTCCTGCAGGGTGATGGGCAAAGCCGCATTTGCAGAAATCCAGGATAGCTCCGGTCGAATCCAGTTATATGTCAGCAGGGATGAAATATGTCATGGTGAGGATAAGACATTATACGATCAGGTATTCAAACATTTATTGGATCTGGGTGACTTCCTGGGAGCAAAAGGATATGTGTTTCTCACAAAGACAGGAGAGATTACCATTCATGTGAAAGAATTGACCATTCTGAGCAAATCACTCAAGCCACTACCAGTGGTCAAAGTGGATGCTGATGGAGTAGTACATGATGCGTTTACTGATCCTGAGCAACGCTTTCGCCAACGTTATGTAGATC
>JALYSC010000039.1 GCA_030855005.1 Bacteroidota bacterium
GAGTGGCTCATGAGTATAAAATTTTCCCAGACGTTTGTCATGACTGAGATAAGCTAGATCGAATTGACTAAATTGGCTGAAATGGGAATACTCTTCTTCAAATATATCCATACAGATGGTTGCTTTCGGCGGTTGAATGTGTGCAAACAACCATTGATAAGTTAAGTTTTGCCGCAAGTTATGGATTCCCCCTTCGTCTAACCTATCCGGCTATTGTTTTAGCATTTTTTATCTTACCCAATCTTAAAACCGTATGACAATGAATAAAAGCGTTTGTGCCCAAACTTTTGCCTTAAGGATCATCCAATTGGCCATCATAGTCATGATAAGTTTACCTGTCATGGCTCAGAAGATAAAGGATAAAAAACCGCTACCGGGCGCTACCACCAGCAAAGAGAAAAAAACTGGCTTTGATACTCTTGATTTATCTGGCCTCAAATTCAGAAGTATTGGCCCAAGCATTGTTTCCGGGAGAATATCCGAGTTCGCTGTTGATCCAAATAATCATAGTCGATATTTTGTTGCTGCAAGCGCGGGTGGTGTATGGCGCACAATAAATGCAGGCAACACCTTTGAGCCGGTATTTGATGGCGAAGGATCATATTCAATAGGTACCATTGTCATGGATCCCAATAATTCCTCTGTCCTATGGGTGGGTTCAGGAGAAAATAACAATCAACGTTCAGTTGGTTATGGTGATGGTGTTTACAAGTCAACGGACGGAGGAAATACATGGTCTAATATGGGGCTAAAGGAGAGTGAACACATAGGACGGATCATTGTGCACCCATCCAATTCTAATATTATCTATGTTGCAGCCATCGGACCATTATGGTCATCAGGCGGTGACCGGGGATTGTACGTTACAAAAGATGGAGGTAAAACATGGAATAAGACTTTAAATATTGATGTCCACACCGGGGTCAATGATGTAGTGATGGATCCGCGTAATCCTGATGTGCTTTATGCTTCCTCATTCCAGCGCCGCCGGCATGTATTTACCTATTTGGGCGGAGGTCCTCAGTCTTCTATCTATAAATCTGTCGATGGAGGAATGACCTGGGAAAAGTCTGCATCCGGTCTTCCTTCTGTTGATATTGGTAGAATCGGACTTGCAATCTCACCAGCTGATCCGGAGATTATTTATGCTATAGTGGAAGCCGCCAAAGGTAAAGGAGGCACGTTCAGAAGTAATAACCGCGGTGCTTCATGGGATAAGATGAGCGATTATCATTCTGCAGGAAATTATTACCAGGAATTAATTCCCGATCCTAAAATCCCAAATCGTCTGTATGCAATGGATACATGGTTGCAGGTGTCAAATGATGGTGGTAAATCATGGAATCATTACGGTGAAGATTTTAAACACATAGACAACCATGCTATCTGGATAGATCCTGACAATGGAAATCACACTCTCGTGGGTTGTGATGGCGGAGTGTATGAAACGTGGGATAATGCAAAAAACTGGCATTTCAAATCAAATCTGCCGATCACACAATTTTATAAAGTTTCGGTAGATAATGCAGAGCCATTCTATAATATCTATGGAGGCACACAGGATAACTATTCTTTAGGAGGCCCTTCACGCACCACTTCGGGCAATGGAATTGGTAATGAACAATGGTTTGTCACGCATGGCGGAGATGGTTTTGAAACACAAATCGATCCGCAAAACCCGGATATTGTTTATGCTCAAAGTCAATATGGAGTACTTGTCAGGTATGATAAGAAAACTGGAGAAGAGTTAGGAATTCAACCGCATGAACGAAAAGGGGAGGATATTTATCGTTGGAATTGGGATTCTCCATTGGCAGTTAGTCATCATGTGCCTGGTAGAATTTATTTCGCTGCAAATAAACTTTTTGTTAGTGATGATCGTGGCAATAACTGGCAAGTCATCAGTGATGATCTCACTCGTCAGATTGACCGAAATAAACTTAAAGTGATGGGTCGCGTGTGGAGTATTGATGCTGTTGCAAAAAATCAATCGACATCACCTTATGGTAATATTGTTGCGTTTGCTGAATCTCCGGTGAATGCAGATTTACTATTCGTTGGAACAGATGACGGCCTCATACAAGTCACTAAGGATAGAGGTAAGACTTGGACAAAAGTTGACAATATCCCTGGTGCACCTGACACGTCTTATGTCAATATGATTATTGCATCTGCTCATAATCAAAATGTAGTCTATGCATGCTTCAATCATCACAAGTATGGGGACTTTAAGCCTTACTTGTTTGTCAGCCGTGATCAGGGTAAAACGTGGAATGCTATCACAGATGGTTTGCCTGCAAGAGGCTCAGTATATTCTATAGCAGAAGATCATATTGATCCGGAACTACTTTTTGTTGGTACAGAGTTCAGTTGCTTTATCTCAAACAATGGGGGTAAGAAGTGGCGGAAATTTGCCAATGGATTGCCTACCGTTGCAGTGAGAGACATCGCAATTCAGGAACGTGAAAATGATCTTGTGTTAGCCACTTTCGGTCGGGGCTTTTATGTCATGGATGATTACTCCTCACTCCGAAATCTCAAAGAGAATGATCTCACAAAAGAATCAATGATCCTGCCGATTCGTGATGCATATGTATTTGAATCAAATCATCCATTAGGATTGCCGGGCAAAGCATTTCAGGGTGATAGTTATTACATAGGAGAAAATCTGGGTTCGAAAGCTATATTCACCTTTTACCTAAAAGATAAAGTTGCCACAGCTAATGATAAACGCATCAAAGAAGAAGATCGACTTGCCAAATCCGATGAAGACAGCCCTTATCCGACGTACGAACAGTTAGTAACTGAACGGGAGGAGGATAAAGCCAAAATATATCTGACCATCTCTGATGCAAATGGAAACATTGTGCGAAAACTGACAACAGGAGCTGACAAAGCGGGAGTCCAACGCATTGCCTGGGACCTGCGCACAGCCCCTAAAGATCCTGTGAATAACAATGTATCCACTTTCTATAATCCATTTGGCGGAAAAGAAGAAGGTCCGTTAGTAGGAACAGGAATCTACACAGCATCTCTATCAAGATGGCAGAATGGAACAATGACATCACTTTCACAACCAATTAGTTTTAAGGTTAAAGCTGTAAGTAATCAGACAATTCCAACAAAGGATGTGTCAGCAACACTTGCATTTAAACATAAAGTGGAAAATCTCGACCGGATACAACAATCTGCTTCAACAGCTATGAGAAATGCATTATCTGAAATAGAGCTAATCAAAAAAGCTGTTGCACAGATGGAGCAGTCAGAAGATAAATGGATTTCGGAAATCGTTGCTATTGAGAAAAAATTGAAAGACCTACAAAGACGAATGTCAGGTGACCCATTAAAAACACAATTGGATATGGATCCATCACCTACAGTATCCGATCGTATTGGAAGGATTCTCGGGGAAAACAAGTATAGTAGCGCAGACCCTACAGGAACACACCAGGCGAGCCTCAAAATAGCAGAAGAGGAATTAGCGGCATTGATTCCTGAATTGAAAGCTGTTTTAGAGAAAGATCTGGTTGAGTTAAGAGCGAGGCTACAACAGGCTGGAGCACCCTACACACCAAATGCAATACCGATATTTAACAAACAATAAGTCAGCCTGCTTTTAAGTAATCATTTTTGGAGATCAATTTGCCAGTGATTGTGTTAGAGAATTTTGAATCAGAAGTACATGCATAGGATTGGCATATCATTATCAGGTGGAGGGACCAGAGGAGTGGTACACATTGGTGTTCTTAAAGCGCTTGAAGAGCACGGGATCTATCCTTCCATAATTTCCGGCACCAGCGCAGGTTCTATCGTGGGGGCCATGTACGCACACGGCTATACACCTGCAGAAATCCTTGCCATCGCCAGCGAAAGATCATTGCTATGGATGTTCTCATTCCGCATGCCTACAAAAGGATTTGTGCGGCATACTTTTCTTAGAAAGATGCTGAATCGCTACATCTCATCTGATAGCTTTGAAGCGCTGAAAAAGCCATTATACATCGCAATCTCAAATCTGAATACCGGAAAGGCTGAGATTGTGCATTCAGGGCCGCTCCATGATGTAATAGTTGCCTCGGCATCGATACCTGTTCTTTATGAACCTATACGGATTGGAGGACACTGGTATGCAGATGGTGGCCTGCTTATGAATCTTCCTGTCTCGCCCATTCGACCATTATGTGATTTTGTAATAGCGGTCAACCTCATACCGCGAAAAGAATTAAGTCACGAAGAAGTCACGACCATATCAGGTATTGCATCCCGCACTTTCAATCTCGCGGCAATTAACACAATTGAACCGGAATTACCCCATTGTGATGTAATAATTGAACCTGCTGCGATTTACAATTACAGTCGTTTCAATTTTACTAATATTAAAGAAATGCATGAGATCGGGTACCAGGAGACGATTGAAATGATGCCCCGTATTTTAGAAGGTTTAGAAAAATGTGCAGCTAAGCATTCCTCAGGTGCAGCATCAGTTTAGATACAAACCCCAGTCTTCTGTATTTAGGATTTGAAGATCAATGTCTTCCTTCAGCGTGGTCGCAAGTGATACACCCACATATTTTGGATAAATTGGAAAAGTCTTGTGTTTGCGGTCTACAAGTACAGCAACTTCAAGTTTTTTAGGGATAACATCCATCAATGGTTTACAGGCATAATAAATGGTCCGGCCGGTATTCGCCACATCATCTATAATAATAATGGTCTTTCCTTTCATTGATTCCACAGTAGTATTAATCTCGATCGGGGAGGAGAGGGGTTGGGCCGGATTTAATCGAATTTCTACAAACTGAATTTTAATATCTGTGATAGATGCCAGCTCACTTTCAATCAGACGGGCAAAACAACTCCCATTATTGTTGATGCCTGCCAGGACAATCGATTTTTCTTCGAAGTTATTTTCAAGAATTTCAATGGCCAGGCGTCTGATTTTTTGCAGTATCTGTGGCTTGTCGAGTATTTTCATGCTGCGGCAGTTTATATTGCTTGAGTTTGAGGCATGAAAGTAGCCAGAGATGTGGAAAATTACTAATCTTTGTTTGACGCTATCGATTCCATTGTATGATCATTAGTCAGATTTTTTTTGCGATCATTACCCTTGTCACTTTTTATCTGGCGGCCCGCGAGTTCTATAACATTTGGCAAAAGATCCATCTGGGTAAAAGAGAGGAGATTGGCGGTGATGTATCTGCACGCTGGAAGAATGTGATGCTGGTCGCTTTTGGACAGCAAAAAATGTTCAAAAAAGTTCTTCCTGCAGTATTGCACCTATTTATCTACACTGCGTTTCTTCTCACCCAGGTTGAATTATTTGAAATAATAATTGACGGTATCACAGGTTCGCACAGGTTCTTTGCGCATTCTCTAGGGTTCTTCTACACATTCATTATTGGACTGATTGAAGTTTTATCTGCATTAGCATTGATTGCAACGATTATATTTTTGGCTAGAAGAAATATTCTGCGTGTTAAGCGTTTCTGGAAAGCCGAAATGACTGAATGGCCAAGACTTGATGCTAATTTGATACTATTTGGAGAATTGGCGCTGGTCATTGCTATCCTAAGCATGAATTCTGCTGATACCATGCTTCAGCAGATTGACCCTGAAAAATATCATTCGACAGGATCTCTGCCAGTAAGTAGTTGGCTGGGTCCAATGCTCATGAATAATTGGTCTTATGATTGGCTTTTGTGGACAGAACGAATCGGATGGTGGATACATGTTTTGGTAGTGTATGCATTTATACTGTATCTGCCTTTTAGCAAACACCTTCACATTTTCCTTGCTTTTCCAAATACATGGTTTGCCAGACTAAAGCCACGTGGTAAAATGTTGAACATGCCTGAAATTACACAAGAGGTAAGATCGATGTTAGGATTGCCACAGGGACAAGTAATTGAAACTGATGGTAACACTGATTTTGGTGCCAAAGATATTCAGCAGTTATCATGGAAGAATATTCTTGATGCTTTCACCTGCACTGAATGCGGGAGATGTACTGCAGTATGTCCTGCTAATATAACCGGCAAAAAACTTTCACCAAGAAAGATCATGATGGATATTCGTGATCGCACAGAAGAAGTAAGTAAAAAAATCAACAGTCATTCTCCGGAATATATAGCAACTGATAAAAAAGCTGAAGGCATATTAAATCAGGACACATTTGACGACGGCAGATCACTATTCGATTATATTTCGGAGGAAGAAATTTACGCCTGTACAGCCTGTAATGCATGTGTGGAGGCATGTCCTGTGATGATAGATCCGTTGGAACCTATTTTGCAGATGAGGAGATATCAAATACTAATGGAATCAAAAGGACCGGGAGAATGGTTACCTATGTTTAACAGCCTTGAAAGTGGTGGTGCTGTTTGGCAGGTTCCTTCCTCGAGAAGTCACTGGACAGAACAAGTTGAAAAATAGTAATGTAATGACGGAGAGTTCATTTGAAATTAAGACAATGAGTCAACTTGCTTCGGAAGGAAAAAAACCGGAGTATCTTTTTTGGGTTGGATGTGCGGGAAGCTATGATCCAAGGGCCCAAAAAGTAAGTGTGGCTTTTAGTAAAATATTGCATGCAGCAGGTATTGACTTTGCTATTCTGGGAGATGAGGAAGTATGTACAGGAGATCCTGCAAGACGTGCCGGTAATGAATTTTTATTTCAAATGTTGGCACACCAAAACATTGCTACACTTCAGCAATATGAAATAACCAAGATTGTGGCCACCTGTCCTCATTGCTTTAATACGCTTAAAAACGAATATCCCGAATTTGGTGGCAACTATGAGGTCATACATCATACTCAACTATTAGATTATCTGCTAAAATCAGGAAAGATTAAAGTTGATGAGAAAAGTGCAAAACCTTCCGTCACCTATCATGATTCCTGCTATATGGGGAGAGTAAACGGTGTGTATGAGGTGCCACGAGAAGTTCTTGCCGGTATTCAAGCTGATCTTAAGGAAATGCCACGTCATCGGCAGAATGGGTTGTGTTGCGGAGCTGGAGGTGCGCAGATGTTTAAAGAAGATGAGCCTGGTGCAAAACGAATTAATACAGAAAGAATTGAGGAAGCCATCAGCACAGGTAAAAAGACAATTGTTAGTAATTGTCCATTTTGTTTGACCATGTTGTCTGATGGGATAAAGGAAGCTGACAAACAGGATGAAATGATGGTCTACGATCTTTCCGAATTAGTATTACAACAAATGGACATTAAATCCACATAACTGCACATCAAAAATGCGAAACTTATTAGCCTTTCCGGATGAATCCAGGATATGGATATATCAGGCTGACCGGCCGTTTGAGGACAAAGACATCATACTTGTAAATGAAGAGATAGATGCTTTTTGTGTACAGTGGACAAGTCATAGCAGGGATTTGCATGCCATAGGAGGTGTCATGCACGATCAGTTTGTAGTCCTTGTAGTGGATGAGACTCAATCTAACGCCAGCGGTTGTTCGATCGATAAATCAGTAGCTTTCGTCAAAAGCCTTGAACGAAAGTATGACAGAAGTCTGTTAGGTAGAGACAGTGTTGCCTGGCTGGATGACCGTGAGCATATTCACACAGTCCCATTAGCTGAATTGAAAAATGAAGTAATGGGCGGGGTGTTAACAATGGACACGAAAGTATTTGATAACCTGGTATCAAACCGTAAGGATTATATCTCACGATGGACGGTGCCACTAGGTCAATCCTGGATGAAAAAATTCACCTGAATGTAAAATAAGAGTCATGTTTGGTAAAGTAAAACAGTGGTTAGGAATAGAAGGTGTAAAAGTTGAGCTGGTGCTTCCGGAAAAGATATCTGCTGCTGGAGGACTGATTGAGGGCAAACTTCGTTTTCAAACCATGAACACGCAAAAGGTGAAGAAAATTAAATTAGTTCTCACTGAAAAATATTCGCGAGGACGTTTTAAAAATAAGCTCATCGATCAATACAAAATCGCAGAGATAGAGCAGGCTGAGGACATCATTGTTCCTGCGGACGAACCAATCGAAATTGATTTTAGTCTGCCATTCAATATTGTCAAGTCCGATATGGATGAATTGGGGGATAAGAACATTGTCTTCCGTAAGATTGTCAATGCTGCCAAGCTGGCAAAAAATGTAAAATCTGAATACTTCCTGGAGGCAGAAGCTGAAATTGAAGGAACTGCTCTCAACCCATTTGATAAGCAGATTATCAATATTGTCTGAGGTTTGGAGTCAACTTTTAATTCGCGATTACCCTAAATCCTATGGTTCGACGTGCTTCACGTAAACAAGTGTTCCAGCATACCATCTGAAATCCCAAATCGATACACCCCTACATACTGCGTATGCGTACCCTGTTTTTAAATTTTCGTCGCTAAGGCGTACGTTCATTTAAAATCCTGGGGATATGGATTTGGTAGTTGCCATTAAGTGACTAAATGGTCTTTGAACCCTGCTTTATTGAGGAAGTGAAAACTCTGAATCTAATTGACGGTCCCTGAGCTTGTCGAAGGGAGGGAAATGAGCACGCCCCCAATTAAAGTTTTCCATTGTCGCCGCGGAGCTTTAGCTCCGGCGACAATGGAAAACGAGCGAGGTATTTAGGTTTTTTTTATTCCCTTCGACAAGCTCAGGGTCCGCGTTGGTTGGAACAAGATTCGAAATCTATTTTAAGGGTTGGTCTTTATGTTTTTCCTCAATAATCTGTCTAAGTTCTTCATCAGATTTACCTAGATTTTCCAAAAGGAATTTTGCAGATTCAGCAAACTCATTGTTGGGGTATTTAACTAGAAAATCCTCATAGTATACTTTTGCGTTGGTGTAGTCTTTCAGGTCATTATCATACGTAAAGGCTTTGAGGAATAGTGCAGTAGCGCCACGCTCATGTTGGGGATATCGTTTGATAATCCAGTCGTATAGGGAGATTGCTTTGGGTATGTCGCGCAATGTTCTGGCAGTTTCTGCTGCACGATGAAGGTATTCTGGTGCCGAGGGTAGCTCAGGCTGTGCCATGACCGCTGCTTCAGAAGCATCGACATACAGTCGTGCTATGTGTTCATCGAGGCGATAGATGGAATCATTAAACATCCCAAGACCATATTCCTTAAGAAGCGAATCTACTGTTACATCTTTGCGTTCGATCAGGGCTGCGTAGCCCGCGGCTCTTGAATCATCTTTGAATCTTTCTGTAAATGCCCGGTAGAGAATCTGGTTAAGATCTTTTTTTTGCAGCTTATCGAGAATTTTTATCACATCAACCAGGCGGTCATCAACATCGGGCCGGTTAGGATATTCAATCATATACATTTTATAAAATCCAAGCGCCTGGGTAAGTTGATTGCGTTCCATGGAGACTTCTGCAGCTTGGAGAACAAATCGCGATGTAGAATCATTGTGGCCTTGTGTCTCCACATATTTGGAAATTGATTGTATAAGAGCCTGGGCTGAACTATCTTTTGGATTGCTCTTATATGCGGCCGCCAGTCGTTCAATGGCTTGTTCATCAGGCGATTGCTTGCCTTTGCAGGAAAACAGGAAGGATGTGATGGCAATAAATATGAGGAAACGCATGGGATAAAGGTCTTACAGGGCAAATGTAAAGAATGGGAATTGTTTTCAACTCTAAATGAAATGCTAAGACCGAAGTTTGGCGAGTTTTTCGAGGATCCAGTTTTTGCTGACAATGCCTTGAGTTTCAGTCACCTCCTTTGTAAGTTTCTCGATTTCAGCAATCTTTGATGTGTCAAGCTTAATTAACCTTCTGACTATACTTATCGTATTGTTATAATGTTTTCCTTTGCCTTTAGTGAGATTTTTGTTCCTGACAATATACAGTCTGAAAGAGGCAAGAAAAGAATTTAATGCTTCAAATTCATCGAGTTCATAAAAGCTAGCCATAAGAAGGGTTTTGGAATTAAGGTTATAAGTAAAATCATCATATTCAACTTTGCTTAGCTGCTGTATGACTTTTGCATATTCTTTTCGATAAAAGTATAATTGAGCTAAATTAAATGTAATTGCATTACCCCTAAACTTCTCTTCAAGTAATGATTCACCCTGAATAATAAAATCCTCAATCCAACTAAACTCCTTAAGTCGCAAGCCGATTGTGATAATATTCTTAAAAGACCATGGTGTAATATGTCCCTTAACGAAAAGTAACTTGCTCAATAAAGATTGTTTATAAAGATTAAACGCTTCTCTTACATATTCTTCATCTCCAGCGTTCATTCGGATGATACAATAGTTCAACATTGCATCAAGTATATCTTTAGCTTCTGCTTCGGGAAATAGTTGAATATATTTTTCAAAATAATTTTTCAATAATTCATAGTGTTCTCTGTTTTGAGGATCTAACGAAGTGAGAATAATTTGATAATAGATTAAAATCGGAGGAACATCATCGTAATCATTATTCTTTACGTGTGCAATGATCTCATCGATGAAAAGCATTTTGTAATTGACGGCTACAAAATGTTGATGTGTTAATATTGAAGAGTAGTATCTTAATTTTTCTGCCAGATAAAACCTGTCAAGATTTTTTACAATTAATTCAATATTCGACTTGGACCCTCTGTCTGTTTTATGACGGTTAAACCCATAACTGCTTTGTTCAACCTCGTATTGGTAATAATAATAAATTGCCGGCATATGGAGCTGTCCATCAGCAAACTTAGCGGCGGATTTAATCGCAGTATTTTCTAGATGTTCGAGTCGATTTGAATTTATTGAGTCTAGTAAATACCTGGCTTTGTGAATAGGATTTGATTCAAATGCTTCTTGTGCATAATACGCCTCAATCAACTTTAGAAGATCACTTTGAAGTTTTCTAAATCGGCCATCATCATATTTTTCTCCGGGATAGGCTAGCTCCCAGATATATTTCTTCTCAGCTATAGGGTCTTTGCTTTTTAAATCTTCCTTTACCCAATCAAAGAACTTGGTTAAAGCCGAATTTCGGTTAAAATAAGGGCTGTAGATGAAGCGCTGTAGGCGATTCACCTCATGGCCGGAAAGCAGGACCAGAGCTTTGTATAGTTTTGAGTCTCGCATGCTGTAAGTTATTATATTTTTTATCCTCCTATGTATCTTTCTGATTAATAGATTAAAGAATATATTAAAATTATATATTTAACTCTGATTTTGATTCCAATATTTTGAACAATTTAAATCTTTTAGTTTGTAAATCAGATAGTTATGGACGCAAGGAAAAATATGTGTAAAAACTATAGGTAAACTTGTCGTGTGCGGAATCTCATCGTATCTTGTTGCCGGAAAATTAAGCGATTGTCCTTTCTTAAAAACCAAAAATGAAGAATCTGTACACCTTACAGACCCTTTTGGTACTTATTTTATTCTCCATGATCCCGTCATGGGCCTATTCGCAATTTTCAGAACCAACCGTTGTCAAAGTAAGAAATTCTGGTACAACTTATTCTGATCAGTTTGCCGCCCCATCGGGATATTCCAATGAAATCATTTCTGAAACCAGCCCACAACTAGGAACTATCAACCTTGTACCGGGAACTGGCAATACACTTCAACTAAACTATACTCCTGATCCGGGGGCTCTTGGCACCAATGACGTCGTAATACAGTATTACTCCATGTCTGTTCCAATGCACCCCATCACCAAGTCATACAGGTTCCTTATTGTCAATGAGGTTGTATCCATTGGAGATGACAGATATGTAGTCGATGCTGGTGCAATTGAAATCTCACTGGATGTACTGCAGAATGATTCTGTATCAAATGGCGATCTGATCATTTCAACTGTTTCCATTTCAAATGACGGTCTTGCCGTCGTCAATGGTGGCGGAGACGCGATTATTTTTACACCTGATGCTGATTTTACGGGGGACACCTGGATTCAGTATGTGACATGTGATGATGATGGAAATTGTGGACAGGGCAATGTTCATGTCCTTGTGCGTGATCCAAATGTTCAGGATGACCTCGAATTCAGTAAGTTTTTACTGAATACTGATGAACTGGATGTGGTCATGCCTTTTGCTGATTTCACTGTATTGAATTCTCCTTTACATGGAACATTGACTCAGGCCGGAACATTAGGCTGGATATACACACCTGAACTAGGATATACAGGTCAGGATACTTTTGAGTTAGACCTGCTAAACCTTGTAAGCCGTAAATACACCATTTCAGTTTACGCAAAGAATTATAACATACACGCAAGGAATGATCGTTTTTATGTTCGTCCAAACCTTAGTGTGACTTTCAATGTACTCAACAATGATCTGCTGGATTATGACGTAAGCTCTCGTACTAATCCAAATAAGGGAGTTCTGAGCGAAGTCAGTAATGGAGTGTATACCTACACACCAAATACTGGTTTCAGAGGTGTTGATAAATTCACTTACACCACTTGTTTTGATGATACAGTTTATTGCGAAACTGCAACAGTAC
>JALYSC010000391.1 GCA_030855005.1 Bacteroidota bacterium
AAGCAGAGATCATCATTGATAAACTGCGCAAAGAAAAATTTGTCGATGATGCCCGCTACGCAAAATCTTATGTCAGCGAAAAATGGAACCTCGATCACTGGGGCCGCATCAAAATCGAAAACAATCTGATCCAAAAACAAATACCAGAAGATGTCATTCGACAATCCCTGTCTGACATTGATGAGGACGATTACAAAATCTTCATGGAGGATCTCTTGAAAAATAAATTAAAAGAAGTTCGCTCCGATAATTTTATGGATGATGCCCGTCGTGTCCACATGTATGCGGTAAGTAAAGGTTTTGAAGAAGAGCTGGTGCGGGAGTGGCTGGAGAATCAGGAGTAAAATTGATGCCAGACATGAGATGCCAGATACCAGACGCATTATGCATCCATGATTTATAAAAAGGATAATTTTACTATTCTATTCTGCTAAGGCAAACATATTTTTTGCATCTCGAGTCTGGCAACCGGCATCTTTAATCTGGAATCAAAAAATCAATTCGATGGTAGGGGACCGCAGATTATCATGATTGTTATGATTTTTTAAGATTTGATTTTCGAGGCCAACAGCAATAGCAGAAAAATTAGTGCGATACATAGTTGAATCAATAAATCCAGTTTGCGAAAATTAGAGCAACTATTGGCTGATATATTCCCATGGAGTTTAGAATAAATAATTGGAACTCTACTCAAAGGGAAATAGTAAACGGTGTACACTATATAGTAGTGATAATATCCTGCGTCTCGAGTCTGGCGTCTGGCATCTGAGATCTGGCATCAATTTATCCGATATCTAAATATCTATTCGCTTGTGCAAGAATCCATTGATCAGGGGAATCTAAAATAGGGGTAACTTGCAGTCATGTCTTCCACTCGCATCCTCGGTATCGACCCAGGCACCAACATTCTCGGTTTTGCTGTCATCGAAGTCAATGGTGAGCACGTCACTGTACTTGAAATCGGTGTGCTAAAACTAAAAGACAAAAAAGACCACAACGAAAAACTCCGTGAGATCTTCCTCGAGATACAAGAGATCATAGAGCGGTATCTCCCCAAAGACCTGGCAATTGAAGCACCGTTTTTTGGAAAAAATGTACAATCGATGCTCAAGCTCGGCCGCGCGCAGGGAGTAGCGATGGCGGCAGGGATGACGATGGGCCTCAACATCACAGAATACTCACCCAAAAAAATCAAACAATCCGTCACTGGTAATGGCAACGCAGCCAAGGAGCAGGTTGCTGATATGATGTGTCGCCTGCTGAATATGAAGCCAGAAAAACTGGCACTGGATGCAACAGATGCGCTATCCGTTGCCATGTGTCACCACTATCAGCGTGGCCGCATTCCATCTTCCAAAAAAGCAGGATGGAAGAATTTTCTTAAGGATCACCCGGATCGGGTCAATACCTGATATTGATCTGAAAATATTGGTAGGTTGTGCCTAAGTGAGAACTCTGTCTTTTGAGAATGTGTTGAGTGGGTTTAGCAGGATTGCTTTCAGCAATCCACAGTTTAGAAAGTTTAGTTTTTTTATTTCTAAACTTTCTAAACCGATTGTTTCCGAAGGAAACAATGCTCAACTTTCTCAACACATCCTCGTGCAGCAGGGTTGCCTAAGCTTACAAAACTGTAGATCATTTATTTCGAAACCTTCTAAACTGTTTGTTTCCGAAGGAAACAATGCTCAACTTTCTCAACACTCCCTCATGAAGAAGAGCTGCCTCAGTTGACAAAACTGTAGATCATTTATTTCTCAACCTTCTAAACTGTTTGTTTCCGAAGGAAACAATACTCAACTTTCTCAACACTGTGCCTGGAGCCTGATCTGTCGAACATATCCTTCATGAACAACAGTAAAATTATCCTTTACGTGGCTCAGTTTCAGGAGGAGCGATATCACCATTATCATCGTCATCATCATCGTCCTCGTCTTTGATATCTTTCACCAGTTCATTAACATCCTGCGTAGCCTTTTTCAATTGATCCACTTTTTTCTCACGGGAATCCTTCAAGCCCGTCTTCCCATTCGCAGTTGGAGTCGAACCATCACCCTTGTATCCTTCTTCAGAGAAAATAAATCCTTTATTATCAGCATCAACAAATACAGTATCACCCTCAATAAAATTTCCTGATAAGACCTGCATGGCAAGTTCATTCACCAGTTCATTTTCAATGACTCTCTTAAGTGGACGTGCACCAAACTGCGGATCGTAGCCCAGATCAGCAATCAGGTTAAGTGCTTTGTCACTGATCTCGAGTTTCAATTCACGACGGGCAAGATTTTTCTTCACCTTGCCGAGGAGTAATAGAGCAATCTGTTTAATCTCATCTTTAGTCAGTGGAGTAAACATAATCTTATCATCGATCCGGTTAAGGAACTCAGGACGAAGTTGTTCTTTTAGGAGATTGAATACTTCCTCTTTTGTAGTGGCAATAATATCAGCGCGCTTCGTTTCACCTAAAGCTTCCAGATCTTCAAAGTTTTCCAGGATCACATCAGATCCCATATTGGAAGTCATGATGATGATCGTGTTTTTGAAATTCGCAACACGACCTTTGTTATCCGTCAGGCGACCGTCATCGAGTACCTGCAATAGAATATTAAATGTATCGGGATGCGCTTTTTCAATTTCATCCAACAACACAATGGAATAAGGTCTGCGACGAATCGCTTCTGTCAATTGACCACCTTCATCATATCCCACGTATCCCGGAGGAGCCCCAACCAGTCGTGACACACTATGTTTCTCCTGGTACTCACTCATATCAATACGTGTGATGGCATTTTCATCATCAAATAATACTTCAGCAAGTACTTTCGCCAATTCTGTTTTACCAACACCGGTAGGACCCAGGAAAATAAAAGAGCCAATTGGTTTATTCGGGTCCTGCAATCCTGCTCTGCTGCGTCGCACTGCATTGGATACAGCGCGTACTGCTTCACTTTGACCGATGAGACGTTTACCGATTTCTGCTTCAAGTGTCAGCATCTTCTCAGTATCACTCTTCATCATTTTCTGCAGCGGGATACCAGTCCATTTAGAAACAACCTCTGCTATATCATCTGCCGTCACTTCTTCATTAGTAAACCGACTTTCCTTAGGTAATTTTTTAAGCTCTGCTTCAGCAGCTTCCAGTTTAGCTTTTTGATCCACTAATTCTCCATAACGGATCTTGGCTACTTTTTCAAAATCAGATTCACGCTCCGCTACAATGGCTTCCTGCTCAAGCTCTTCACTTTTCTTCCGGATATTCTGTATAGTATCAACGATATCCTTTTCGTTTTTCCATTGCGCTTTGACCTGATCAAGTCTTTGCTGAGCATTGGCTATTGATTCGTTTATATTCTTTAATTTCTTCTCGTCCTTCTCCCGCTTGATTGCTTCGCGCTCTATTTCCAGTTGACGCAGTCGTCGATCTGCCTCATCAATCTCCTCCGGAACACTATCCAGTTCAAGACGCAACTTCGCCGCCGCTTCATCAATCAGGTCAATAGCTTTATCCGGCAAATGCCTTTCGATGATATATCTGTGCGATAATTCTGCAGCAGCTACAAGCGCTTCATCGAGAATAGCAATCTTATGATAGACTTCATATTTATCCTGTATACCTCGCAGGATAGAAATGGTATCTTCTACA
>JALYSC010000392.1 GCA_030855005.1 Bacteroidota bacterium
GTGGACTACAATCAAAATTTATCCGAGAGAAGATCGGCTGCCGTGGTGAAGTGGCTGGTGATCAAAGGGATTGAACGCCAACGACTTGTTTCGTCCGGTTTCGGTAGCCGTGATCCGCTTGCCACCAACGATACTTCCATCGGGCGCGGTAAAAACAGGCGTGTGGAAGTTAAAGTGATCAGCCTGTAGAAGCGGATTGGGGCAAAAATCTTAAACTTGTCCCGTGGGAAAACTGAAACCCTATCTGGAAAAAGGAAGACTCGAAGCCGGTTGTGATGAAGCCGGTCGCGGCTGTTTTGCCGGGCCTGTATTTGCAGCCTCGGTGATACTTCCTATTGGTTTCAGATGTCCGGGGCTGAATGATTCAAAACAACTTTCACGTGAAGAGCGGGATGAATATCGTGTCATCATAGAAAAAAATTCGATTGCCTGGGCTGTTGCCCGCATCGAAGCTCCCGTCATCGATCGTATAAATATTTTACGTGCATCCATTCAGGCCATGCATAATGCACTGCGATCTCTTGTCATTCGTCCTCAATTCATTCTGGTAGATGGCAATCGATTCTATCCTTACGAAGACATTGATCACCAATGTGTCATACAGGGTGATGGACGATATCGCGCGATAGCTGCGGCTTCCGTTTTAGCCAAGACACACCGGGATGAATACATGCGCAATCTGCATGAGACCTATCCTCTGTATGGATGGCATCAAAACAAAGGATACGGCACAGAATTTCATCGAAATGCTATCTCAGCTATTGGACTTACTCCTGAGCATCGGAAGAGTTTCAGTTTCGCGAAAATTAGGCAGTTGGAGCTATTTAATGAGGAACTTGTTGTGGAGCAATCTTTAATCGAATCTGGTATTTAGCTCAGCCAAACATAATTTTAAGCTCATTTTTCTTGTCTTTTGAGCTCTATTTTCTTAAATTTTGAGCCTTAAACTATTAAAACTCATAATATTTCAAATTGAAGCTCATTTTAGACTATATTTGAGCTTTATTTACTAAAATTGTGAGCTACAATATTTCCAATGGTGCCAGTCGTAACCAGCCTTGATGGGAAAATTCTCGAATTTGTAAGAACCCATCCTCTTAGATCCTCAAAAGAGATTCATTCGGGCATTAGTGATCTGGCCAGTTATGCTACGATCAAACGATCACTCCAGGCTCTGGCTGAAAAGAACCTTATTGAGATCATCGGTCAGGGGAAGGCCACGAAATACCAGGCAAGCATTCTTGCAGAATTCCTGGCTCCGCTAGATCCGGATATTTACTTCCAAAAAGAAATTGATGAACGTGTTATTAGACCGGGTTTCAATTTTGATCTGATCGAACATCTGAAAAAGTCACCTTCCATTTTAACTGCTTCGGAGAAACAAAAGATTGACGCGCTGCATGCAACGTTTGTAGAGCATACGAAAGATCTCAGTAAAGAAGAATATCGTAAAGAATTTGAACGTCTCGCGATAGATTTGAGCTGGAAGTCATCGCAGATCGAAGGCAATACATATACCCTTCTTGAAACAGAACTTCTGCTAAAAGAAAGAGAAACCGCGCAGGGTAAGACAAGAGATGAAGCCACCATGCTGCTGAATCACAAATCGGTACTGGATTTTATACTTGTACATCCTGATTTCACGGATCCGCTTACTGTAGCCCGGATAGAGGATATCCATAGTATGCTGGTCGAAGGACCTCCGATAGGCCGTAATATCCGACATAGAAGAGTTGGCATTACAGGGACCAATTACAAACCCCTGGATAATGAATATCAAATCCGCGAAGCCCTTGAGGCATTGGCAACACTCATCAATCAACGGGAACATGTATTTGAAAAAGCTCTATTAGCGCTTGTATTGATTTCTTACATCCAGCCTTTTGAAGATGGAAACAAACGCACAGCCCGCATCCTGAGTAATGCGATCCTAATGAATCATCAATATTGCCCGGTATCATTCCGCACAGTGGATGCGATTGAGTACAAAAAAGCGATGCTCATCTTTTACGAACAGAATAACATCAGTGCTTTTAAAAGGATATATATGGAGCAGTATGAGTTTGCGGTAAATACTTACTTCTAATTATGATCGGCTCGTATATTGCAACTATGAAAAATAAATGGCATACTTTGATCATGTCATGCAAACCAATTAATATCTAAATGTCAACTACACATAAATGGGGTTCCTTTCTACATACTGCAGATGAATTTATTATTGCGTATGCGTCATGTACGGGAAACACAATCTCGGCTCCATTATTTTTGATTGGTCATGCAGTTGAACTCTATTTAAAATCTGCTTACACTAAACAAACAAGAGATATAGATGCTGCTGTAAATTTTGGTCATCGCATTTATGATTTATGGAATGCCTGTAAATCGATTGATGATAAATTTATGCCGCAGTACGAACTACGAGACAATGTATTTCAATGTCCATTTTTAGAAAAAGATATTGTGAAGCTTTTGAGTCATGAAGATTGTATTCATTTTTTAGAGAACCAGGAATTTTACATCGTTTCAAAATATCTACCAGATTTAAAGTATTTAGGTGCTCCTTTAAAAAAAATTAAGGGGGCATATGCCATTCCCTTTGCTTGCCATAATCCTTATTGGATTAAATTTTTTAAAGAATTAAGGAGTTATCTTGAATACCCTGGCGTGAATTCTCATAATTGGTTCGAATTATCCATAGAAATAGGAGTTACTATAAGCACTGAACAATATTTGAAGGAATTTTATACCTAAAATTGATTGAATGATAAGATATAGCTTCGCAAATATTTCAGCTATATAACTTAGTGCTTAAGGATACTTAACAATGTCAGACAAAAAACAACTTCTCGAATCCAAGTTCTGGTCCATCGCCGACACACTCCGCGGCAAAATGGACGCCGATGACTTCAGAGATTATATCCTCGGCTTTATATTCTACAAATACCTCAGCGAAAAGATGCATGCCTATGCCAATGCCATCCTTAAGCCCGACAAGCTGAAGTATGAGGATATTGAAAAGCATAAAAACAAAAAGGCATACCTCTCCGCGATTAAAGATGAGGCACTGGACAAGCTCAGGTACTTCCTCCTGCCGTCTGAACTCTTTAGCGAACTGGCGAGAAGAGGCAACGCCGATGGTAAAAGCAAATTTATCCTCGATGATTTGTCCAGGGTGCTAACCCATATCGAACAAAGCACGATGGGCAGCGAAAGCGAAGAGGATTTTGGAAATCTATTTGAAGATCTGGATCTTACAAGTAGTAAACTGGGAAAGACTGAGAATGCTAAAAACGAACTCATCGTCAAAGTACTCTCCCACCTGAATGAAATTGACTTCGACCTGCACAATACCGAGAGCGATGTGTTGGGTGATGCTTACGAATATCTCATAGGCAAGTTTGCAAGCGGTGCCGGGAAAAAAGCAGGCGAATTTTATACACCACAACAGGTCAGTACAGTGCTTGCCCGCTTGGTCACGATGGGCAAAACCAAACTCAAAAGTGTGTATGATCCTACCTGCGGTTCCGGCTCATTGCTGCTGCGGGTAGCCAAAGAAGTGAAGGAGGTCGGCGGATTCTATGGACAGGAGAGCAATCCCACTACCTAC
>JALYSC010000393.1 GCA_030855005.1 Bacteroidota bacterium
CGTTAGATATAACTGTCCGTGGCTTAAAAGATCTACATGGAAATGTGATGGAATCACCTGTAACATGGATTGCCTATATGGATAAAAACCAGGTGGTGTGGCAGGATGATGTGCTTGATTTTTCAATGATCAGAGGAGCGTCATTATCGTTCACTACAAGCATCGTGAATAAGGGAGGCGCGGCTAAAGAATTTGATATACTCGACATCCCTGCATGGCTCACTGTTTCACCAAAATCAGGTACGATCAATCCAAACAGCTCGATGATTATTTCCTTCACCGTGAATCCTGATATTAATATCGGTGACTATGCAAATGATATCAGCTTACTGACGGATTTCAATTTTCCTGAACGAATGACAATCAATCTTAAAGTCAGAGCAACTGAACCGGATTGGAAAGTCAACACCGCTCTCTATGAAAATTTCATGGGAATGGTTGCGAGACTCAAGATCAATAATGTGGTTTCCGCAGATGATGAAGATATGATTGTGGCTATGGTGGGTCAACAAGTCAGAGGTGTAGCTCACCTTGAGTATGTTCCTCAACTTGATGTCTACCTTGCGTTCCTGGATATCTACAGCAATGCAACTTCAGGCGAAGTACTTGAATTCAGGATTTGGGATGCGAGCTCAGGTACCATATATTCTGATGTGTTGCCAAGCACGCTGACGTTCAATATGAACACGGTAACAGGAACGATTGCAAACCCACAGGTATTCACGACGAATAATAAAGTTTCATTTAATGTGAACCTAAATGCTGGTTGGAACTGGGTTGGATGGCCTATTCTTCAGGAAAATCCACTCCTCGTCAATTCGATACTAGCATCATTTACACATACCAATGGTGATCAGATCAAAGGCCTGACATCGTACGGCAATTACAATGGCCAATCACAGCAATGGAATGGAACTATATTAAATAACGGCTATGGTATCAAACCTGAACAACTGTATAAATTATACACCGCTTTACCAGGAACGCTAACAGAGAAAGGAACCGTTGTAGATCCTACAACCAAACCAATCGTGCTTGCTAACAACTGGAACTGGATAGGTTTTATATCAGTACGTAACATGTCTTTATCACAAGCGCTGGGCAATCTCAACGCTCATGGGGGTGATGTCATCAAGAGCAAAACACAGTTTGCAATGTATGATGCTACACTAGCGGCATGGATAGGAAGCTTGAAAGTAATGAAGCCAGGTGAAGGATATATGTTTAAATCTGTTGGAACAAATACATTCACTTATCCGGTAGCGGGAATGTTCAACAACAGTATTATTGGCGAATCCGAAGATGTGTCATATGCTATTTCAAATAATGATACTGATGTATCAATCGATGGAAAATGGTTGGTAAAACATGGAGCATTTAACACAAACATGACTATACTTGGATCCATTCGTACTGTTTGCGGTGAAACCCTGGTGGATAATCATTATGCCATTGGTATTTTTGATGAATCAGGAAAAGTAAGAGGTAAAGCGAACATTGAAATGCTGAACGATCAGGAAGTGAGTTACCTTACAGTAGCCGGTAATGACGGTGATAACTTTAACGTCCGCTTATTAAATCTTGGCACTGGAAGCGAAATTGATTTGAAGCAAAGTCTCCTTTTTGAAACAAACAATCATATCGGTGACCTTGATCATCCGTTCATGATCAATATTTCAGATGACGTTTGTCTTCAGCTTAATCCTACAGAAGTTGTTAAGGAAAATTCGTTCACAGCCTTCCCTACAGTTTTCGCAGAATCCTTTTCTGTTGATTATTTAGCGGAACAAGTGGATGACAATGCTACTATCAGGCTATCAAATATGTTTGGACAGATTGTTTATACTACTCAGTTTTCCCTAGTGAAAGGATGGAACCGGGAGCGTATCGATCTTTACAAATATAAATTGGCATCAGGTCTGTATACAGTTGAACTATATACCAATGGTCAGCATGAGAGCCTAAAAATGATTAAAGCAAAGTAACATTCATCAACGTTGGTTTTTGACCTTCGATTAAATAACCAGTACATGTGAAAAACGGGATTAAAAATACGCTGATGACTTTGGTCATGTATTTTTAACCCGTTTTTTGCATTTTTTAAATAGATTCCAAATGAAGCATTACAAATATTTCTTAGTTGTTTTTTGTGTTCTGGGCTGTATGTCGATCATATCTGCCCAGCCTGACTGGACAGTAACTCCCTCTGAATATGAATATTCTATGACAGTCTCAGGTATTGCAGTGATTCACTGCATGGAAAGTACTGATGAAAACGATATCGTAGCTGCCTTCATCAACGGTGAAGTCAGAGGTATACAGGCATTAAACACAGATATTCAGGGAAGAAAATATGCCTTTATGATTATTTACGATAATGATTTTAAAAGCAATGAAGTTGTGTTTAAAATGTTTGATGCATCCACAGATAGCATTTTTGACGCCCAACAATCCATACAATTTTCTGAAAATGCAAATATTGGGAATTCGGATGATCCTTTCATTTTCAATACAGATTATAATCTGACCAGCACCTTTCTGACACAGGATTCAATCGATGAAAATGCTTTAGCTGGAAGTGTTGTTGCCGAAATTCGTACCACCAATGAAGTACAGGATACATTTTCCCTATTGTATAATTTTGTTGATGATTCCTTTGGTCCGGACAATGATTATTTTACTATTTCAGATTCCATTTTGATTCTCAACGAGGATGTCAATGCAGATGTGAAGTCAAGTTATCAGATACATTTATCCGGAAGTACAATAGATGGATGTAATAGAGATGATATTTATATTTTACCTGTCACAGGGCAGGTAATTACAGCAACAAACGAACCAGGCAATTCAAAACGTAAAAATGATGTCCTCATCTACCCAAATCCTGCAAATACATCAATTCATTTTGCAACTGACAAGGAAATAGAGACCGTATTTATTTATTCTGCCGAGGGTATACTTCTTCATAAATATCACAATTTGTTTATACCAAATAATATTGATATTTCCTTTTTGAGACCAGGGCTTTACATGGTCGAATATTATGTAAATGGTATGAAATCAATACAGAAATTGATTGTGCAGGAATAGAACTTATCCTTTAAGGACTCCCCATCCAGGGATCGGCGCAGCCCATCCTCCGCCTTCGCCTATAGATGATCAATGGTTTGTATACATCCTTCAGTGTGCAGATGGAACCAATTATGTTGGTTGCAAGACATCAATCACCAAGAGTGATTTCAGCATCCAAACACTTGGCAGCAAAAAATGATTATGTATCATATTATGTGACACCAGACACAGAATGCCTGTGAATTATTTTTTGAGACGCAGCCCTGCGGTCTGCATCTCTACGGCGGGTTTCACCCGCCGTTACGTACACACAACTCACAATTCACAATTCACAACACACAATTCACAATTCACAATTGAATTGTTCCGTGGGCTTCACCCACGGCTGATGTATGTCGGCCCTTCAGGCCTTTAATTTCGTACAATGTGTTGATTTACGCTCACAATTCACAACTCACAACTCACAATTCACAACTCACAATTGAATTGTTCCGTGGGCTTCACCCACGGC
>JALYSC010000040.1:5000-12171 GCA_030855005.1 Bacteroidota bacterium
GCCAGTTTGGCCTGCTCAGGCCATGTAGTCGGATCAAACATTTTATAACGCGCGCCCTGAGCCAGCAGAATTTCACGAATCTCCTCACCATCTTTTCCTGCCAGTGTAGTAAAACTATCGATACCAGCAGCATGAAGGATCTCTTCAATCTTTGGACCAATACCTTCGACAATCTTTAGATCATCACCGGCAGCAGCTTTAGATTTTGAAGATTTTGCTTTTGCAGCAGGAGCTTCCTCTGGAGTTTCTTCAACAGGTTCAGCCTGAGTTTCTTCAGCAGGTTCAGCCTGAGTTTCTTCAACAGGTTCAGCCTGAGTTTCTTCAGTCTGTACATCAACATCAGGAGTTTCAACCTGAGCTTCTTCAGTCTGTACATCAGCAACTGAAGTCTCTTCTGACGCTACTGCTTCATTTTCCTCCTTGACTTCAGGTTTTGCTTTTGGTTCAGTTTTAGCTTCAGCAAGCTGCTCTTTCAATTGAGAAAACATAGCCATATCTCCTAAAGTCGCAGGTTCATATTTGCCTTGGTTCTCTTTGATAGCCTGCTTGATCTCTCCAGTCTGCTTGCGACGCTCATCTTTCACCACTTCTTCAGCTTCTCGCTGGATATCTTCCAGGTAACGAAGGTGAGATACCATGATGCGTTTATCATCGCGATTGAATTCAATCACTTTGAATGTCAACGTCTCATCTACTTCAGCAAGCTTACCATTTTCTTTACGCAGGTGACGTGAAGGAGAGAACGCTTCCAGACCATATGGTAACTGGACGATCGCACCTTTATCATCACGCTTCATAACAGTAGCTTCGTGATAAGATCCTACTGGGAATACATTCTCGAATGTGTCCCATGGATTTTCTTCCACATGCTTATGACCTAATGACAACTTACGGTTTTCACGATCGAAATCAAGGATCTGCACCGGTAAGTCTGCACCAACTTTGGTAAATTCAGAAGGATGTGCGAAACGTTTTGTCCATGACAGATCTGAGATATGAACCATACCTCCAATGCCATCTTCCAGTTCAACAAAGACACCATAGGGAGTCAGATTCTGAACGCGGCCGCTATGTTTGCTTCCAACCGGGAATTTCTTCTCAATCTCGCCCCATGGATCAGGAGTCAGTTGCTTGAGTGATAATGACATCTTGCGTTCTTCACGATCGATGGTCACTACTTTGGTTTCATATTCCTGACCTACTGTAAAGAAGTCACGTGCATGAATTGGTTGGTTGCTCCAGCTCACTTCAGAGACGTGGATCAGACCTTCGACACCAGGTGTGATTTCAAGGAAAGCTCCATAGTCTTCCACATTGACAATCTTACCTTTCACTACACTTCCTTCCTTAATAGTATCACCGACAACATCCCATGGATGAGGTTGTAATTGTTTTAGACCTAGTGAAATACGTTTTTTGTTTTCATCAAAATCAAGGACCACGACGTGTACTTTCTGATTGATCTCCAGTACTTCAGATGGATGGTTGATACGGCCCCAACTGATATCAGTGATATAAAGAAGACCATCGACGCCTCCGAGATCCATGAAAGCTCCGAAGTCAGTGATGTTTTTCACAACACCTTCCAGTACCTGACCTTTCTCAAGTCCGCTGATGATGGTCTCGCGCTGTTCAGCCAGATCACTTTCGATAAGTGCCTTATGTGAAACAACCGCGTTTTTAATATTCTCGTTGATCTTGACGACTTTGAATTCCATCGTCTTGCCTACGTACTGATCGTAATCGATGATCTGTTTGATATCGATCTGAGATCCGGGAAGGAAAGTTTCAAGTCCGCCTGCATCGACGATCAGACCACCTTTTGTTTTGCTGATGACGGTACCATTGATAATAGTGCCGTTATTGAAAGAGTCTACCAGGCGTTCCCAGGCTTTAAGTAGCTTGGCTTTGCGACGTGATAAGACCAATTGACCTTTTTCGTCCTCCTGGCGCTCTACATAGACGTCTACTTCGTCACCTACTTTCAGGCCTTCGATGTCTTTAAATTCAGACATAGCGACAAGACCATCTGATTTGAAGTTGATGTCAAGGACGGCGTCTCCACCAGTGATTTGGTAGACTTTGGCCTTGATTACTTCATTTTCATTGACTGCGCCGAGTGTTTTCTCATACTGCGCTTCTAACATGGCATACTCATCTTTCGGATAGATATACTGATTCCGGTTAGAGATAGACCAGTCAAAATCGTTGTGAGCAGTTTCGGCTTCCTTGGCCGGTTTTTTCGCTGTGGGAGCGGTTTCTTCAGCTACAATGGTATCGGTAGCTTCTGTGGTTGGGGTCTCTGTGGACTCCTCTGGATTGATTATTTCTTCTGACATTTCAGAGAGCAACTTGTTTGTACATTCCCTAATTACTTGATTATCAGGAATGGAGGTTAATGAATTTAATTAAAACGGGTTGCAAAAGTAAGATTTTTCCGGGATTTTGTTTGAAAACCGGGAAAATCTATCATATTACTTCCTCTACCAATCGAGGGATTTCCACTATCCTATTTTCTTTGATGGTCTTCTGACAATACTGTTGTGCTGAAAAGGAGAGTGCTTATCATTAATTGCATTCAGTCCTCACACTCGATTCTCTTGAGATATGTCTCACAACATATCCGTTTATTCCTTGTATTTAATTTTAACAACAAAGCACTCATTTTTCGATTAAATAAAATCTAGTGCAATTCATGAATAACCCAATGATCTGCACTTAATTTTTCTTTACTATGATGCTTTTATCTTCGCAATACAAATTAACTATCAGCCTTACAGAATCCACTAGAGGAATTTGTGGCCATCAGGGCGATATTTTAGAGATTAGTAGCCTTTGTTGCCCAAATCCAAAGTAATCAGACAAGAAGTCATGTTTGATATCCGTCGTGTATCACTTGAACTATATCCATGGCAAATCGAAAAACTGGGATTGGAATCAGCCATTAAGGAACTGAAAAAGACTACAGAACAGGCGACTGATATCCTTCTCACATATGAGATTGATCCGTTGGATAATATTTTAGATCGTGAAATCTCACTTCAGCTCTACAGAATTCTTCAGGAATGCCTGAATAACAAGGGCAAGCATTCAAAAGCCATTTCAGCTAAAATCTCAATTGCAGTCATTGGTCAGCAACTTAAGCTTACTGTGCAGGATAACGGAGCTGGATTTGATTATAAAATGCAATTAAATAATTCAAATAGCCTGGACTGATGACAATGAAAGATCGCGAACAATCTATGCGCGGCAAACTGAAAATAGAATTCAGTGAAGGTAAAGGAGCTAAATTTTTATTTTCAATTCCAGTGGTATGACAGGAAAGAATACAACGATTGATCTCACCCCATTTCTTTTTGCAACTTAAATGATCCGGATGTCTTCGGACATCCGAACCTGCTTTTGTATACAATAACTATAGTGCAATGTGCCAGCTTCTAAGGAGAAAGAAGCGGGCATTTATGTACGATGCACGACCCTGGTTAAAGAATTATCCTAAAGGCCTACCTGCCAATATTGATCTTGATAAGTATCCAAACCTCAATGCTTTCATATCTGAGGCCATGGAAAAATTCAAAAGCAAACCTGCTTTCTATTGTATGGGTAAGACCATGACGTATGGAGAGATGGATCGCTGGTCCAAACAGCTTGCAGCATATTTTCACTCACGAGGTCTTAAGCCGGGGGATCGGGTAGCAGTGATGATGCCCAATTGTCTGCAATATCCTGTTGCGCTGTTTGCCTGTATTCGAGCCGGATTGATTGTTGTCAACACGAATCCTCTCTATACTCCTCGCGAAATGCTGTATCAGTTTAAAGACAGCGGCGTGAAGGGAATAATTATAGTTGAAAATTTTGCTTCCAATCTTCAGGAGATTATTGCTGAAACAGAAATCAACACAATCATTCTAACCAGCATCGGCGAAATGCTGGGAGGAATTAAAGGGCCTATTGTCGATTTTGTGATTCGTAGCATCAAACGAATGGTACCTAAGTTTGAACTCTCTAACACCATTTCATTCAAAGCTGCTGTACTAGAGGGTAAACGATTTACCATCGCGCCTTTTGATGATGGAGCCGATCGCGTGATTGCACATCAATATACAGGGGGTACTACAGGTGTTGCCAAAGGTGCGATGCTAACCAATCGCAATATTCTGGCTAACATGTTGCAGATCAAATCCTGCCTCGATACCTCTTTTAAAGAAGGAGATGGGGCCATAACCTTATGTCCTTTGCCGATGTATCACATATTTGCCTTCATCGTGAATTGCCTGGCCATGATGTCGTATGGATCGATGAATGTCATGGTAGTCAATGCACGCGATCTCAAATCAGTTATCAAAGAATTTAAAAAGCATAAGATCACCTTGATGACAGGTGTGAATTCTCTATTCAATGCCCTATTGAATGAAAAAACTTTCCGTGAACTGGATTTCAGCAATCTCCGCGTTTCTGTTGGAGGTGCCATGCCAGTACAAAAATCTGTGAATGACAGATGGTTTGAACTCACCGGTCGAAATCTGGTAGAAGGGTATGGAATGACAGAGGCATCACCCGTTGTTTCCGTCAATCCAATTGATGGCAGTGGCCGTATCGGTACGATAGGTATGCCGGTGCCATCTACAGAAGTTCGCATAGTAGATGATGAAGGGGTTATCCAGCCAGTCGGATCACAAGGTGAAATCCAGGTAAAAGGCCCTCAGGTTATGTTAGGATATTACAACAAGCCGGAAGAAACCGCAAATACAATTCGCGAAGGTTGGTTGTGTACAGGTGATATTGGTGTAATGGATGACGACGGTTACTTTCGAATTGTAGACCGTAAAAAGGATATGATTCTCGTCTCCGGATTCAAAGTTTTCCCAAATGAAGTAGAAGATGTTGTTGCAAGCCATCCAAAAGTAAAGGAGAGTGCTGCAATAGGCATACCCAGCGAGAAGAGCGGAGAGAGCGTTAAATTATTTGTAGTGAAGAAAGATAAGAGCCTGACTAAGGATGAGATCATGCAGCATTGTAGAGATAATCTGACTGGCTACAAACTGCCAAAGGAAATAGAATTCCGAGACGACCTTCCTAAATCCAATGTCGGCAAAATCCTCCGCCGGGAATTGCGCGACAAAATATAGCATCCCGGTTCAGCGTAGGTTTTATCTACGCTGGGGTGTCAGCAAAACTTTGTTTTGCGTAGAGGAGCTGATGCAAGTATGCAGATGATGCTCGCACGTACATGATCCTACCGGAGTCAAATTAAAAATTTGAGAACGCCTGCGCGAAGGTTGAACCTTCGCTAAACTAGATGTGTACTATTCCTTGCGCTTTTCGACCCACTGCTTCATCGATTCATACGTCAATGATTTAGGTCGCTCAAGGGGAAGATTGAGTATGCGGCTCCAGCATAAGGACGCAAGTACACCAAGTGATCTGGAAACTGCAAATAATACAGTGTAATAATTGTATTCCTTCAATCCATAATGCACGAGGATGGCCCCACTGTGGGCATCGACATTTGGCCATGGGTTACTTACTTTTCCAAGAGCGCCTAATACTTTAGGAGCGATATCGAATACCTTCCAGACGATATTAACGATATCATCATCCGGCATGTGTTTTTGCGCGAAAGCCTGTTGTGCTAAAAAGCGGGGATCCGGTTTACGCAGGACTGCATGTCCATATCCGGGAATCACCTGTCCCTGTGCCAGGGTATCGTTAATGTATTTTTCAATTTGCTCTGATGTCGGTTTGGTGGTACCGAGATGCTCAACCATTTCGAAGATCCACTTGATCACTTCCTGATTGGCAAGTCCATGCAGTGGACCAGCAAGTGCATTTATTCCTGATGCTAATGAATAGTATGTATCACTTAATGTGGAGCCTGCAAGATGAACAGCATGTGCGCTGGCATTACCTCCTTCATGATCGGCATGGATCGTCATATACAGACGCATCAGGCTTTGAAAATCAGGATTGTTGGTCACCCCAAGCATATGTGCATAGTTAGATGACCAGTCAAGGCTATCATCCGGAGCGATCTGCTGATTATCAAAATAGGTCCGGCGATAGATATATGCCGCCAATTGAGGCAGGCATCCAATCAGATTCATGGAATCTTCATAGGTAGCATCCCAGTAATCCCGTTTGTTCATTCCCTCAGAATAGCGGCGGGCAAATTCACTTTTCGCCTGTAAGGATAAAACAGCAATACCCAGTTGTGTCATTGGATGCGTATCCATCGGCAATGCATCCAGCACCTTCCACGTGGTGTCAGGAATCTGGCGTCTGCGCTCCCATTCATCGCTAAGCCAGTTGACATCTTCTTCAGTTGGCAAATCACCTGTCAGCATCAACCAGAATAAACCTTCAGGTAAGGGTTCATCACCGCGTGAAGGCAGTTCTGACTTTAATTCTGAAATGGAATAACCACGGAAGCGGATTCCCTCATTGGCATCCAGGAGGGAAGTTTCCCACAGCATGCTTTTAATTCCGCGCATACCTCCGATCACCTGCTCTATAGCCACCTGGTCGATAATCGTATCGCCATGATCCTTGAGAAAGGTGCGCATTTCGGCAATGGTTGTCATTGCCTTTTCGTGGAATTTTGATTTCAGTCTGTCCATGGGAATGGAAAAAAGTACAGGGTCAATTGGAAGTGACGAAGGTAGTAAATGGATGGCAGATTAAAAGACGCCAGAAGCCAGACTTAGGGTGCAGTAAATCAGACGTAGCCACATAACTTCGTCATTATCACGATTCGTAACGCCTACTTCGTAAATCGTCAATACTTTTACACCATGATTGCAATCGACGATGTCCTGATCAGTGATGATGTGGTGAAGAAAAGGTTTGTCTGCAACCTGGATGCCTGCCATGGGGCATGCTGTTGGGAAGGAGAGTGGGGTGCCCCATTATTGGAGGAGGAAGTCGATATCATTGCTTCCATTTGGGATAAGGTAGCTCCGTTGCTAACTGAAGAATCAAAGCAAGCCGTAAAGAAACAGGGCTTCGGGACTCATTTTGGAGAGGAAGGCGAAGTATTGGGAACACCTTTAATCAAAAAGACTGGCGCTTGCGCGTATCTGATCTGGGACGGAAAAGGAATCGGTAAATGTGCATTTGAAGTAGCACATGCTGAAGGGATCATTGACTGGCCCAAGCCAATATCATGTCATAT
>JALYSC010000394.1 GCA_030855005.1 Bacteroidota bacterium
CATTATGTCCACCTTGTAATACTCGTTGCTTTACACGGTCTACATTAATTAGAGGAGATTCAGTGCCCACAAAATATAGGTAATTTTTATAGCCCAGAAACAGAGATAATTTTAGTATATCAATTTTGGACTGATGAACTAAAACTGTTTCAAAAGTCACCTCTCTTACCTTGTCTAAGTAGATTTTCCCTTAAAAATTCAGATAAAAAAGAAGCTTCATAGTTTACTTCACTTGATGTAGTCCGAATAAAAGAACCTTCTAAAGCTAAATTTAATGGAACTCCTTCTTCGGATGCTTTTAATTTTATCTTACTCTCCAGAAGAAATTTTTGAAATGAAATTTTAAAAGGGCGTTGAACTTCATAATCTAATAAGTTAATTTCTCCAGAAGAAATTAATTGATTTGCAATTTCATCCGGGTTAATATATATACCAATATTAAAATCAGAACTGACTTGATTAAAAATTGTAGATTTTCCTGATCCGTTGGGTCCTGCAAAGACTCTAAGTCTTCTACCCTTGAGAAACTTTTTCTGTACTTCCAACTTTAACTTCGCGTCTAGATTGAACTGTTCCTATTACAATTCTTTTACCTTCAGGAAGCTCCTTAATAATTTGAAGACCGTCTAAATATGTAATGGGAATATCTGCCTTGCGTGATCTTTTAACAGCTTTTTTTGTAGCCTTGGCAGCTGATTTAGCAATTAAATTATGATGTTTTTTTGTATCCTCAACATAAGATATGTATGCGATTTTGCTCTTTGCCATAATGTAAAATTAAACGGTATATGGTAGTAAAAGTTCCATTTTTCAAATATGCAACGCCCTTTTCTCAGTAGCATCCAAAGCTGCCTCGCGCACAGCCTCAGTAAAAGTCGGATGCGGATGTGATATCCGGGCCATATCTTCTGCCGAACCTCTGAATTCCATTAGTGTCACAGCTTCCATGATCATGTCTGCAGCTCGCGCACTAAAGATGTGTACACCAAGCACTTCATCTGTTTCTTTGTGTGCAATCACTTTAACAACGCCCTCTGTATCACCACTTGCGCGTGCACGGCCTAATGCTTTTAAAGGAAACTTACCCACTTTATACTCAATCCCTTCAGCCTTCAACGTCTCTTCAGTTTTTCCAACCGATGCTATTTCAGGCCAGGTATACACGACACCCGGAATGAGATTATAATCGATATGCGGTTTTTGGCCAGCTAATAATTCACACACATACACACCTTCCTCTTCAGCTTTATGCGCCAGCATAGCTCCTTTAATGACATCACCAATCGCATAGATGTTTGGGACGTTGGTTTGCAAATGATCATCGACGATCACTTTTCCTTTTTCATCGAGAGCAACACCTGCATTCTCAAGGCCCAATCCTTCCGTATAGGGACGACGACCAATTGCAATCAAACAGTAATCTGTTTCAATAGATTTTTCTTCACCACCATCTCTTGACTTCATCTTCACAGTGGCATTCATTTTTGTACCCATAACGGAAGTTACTTCAGAACTCAGATGAAAACCAACACCCATCTTTTTCAAAGATCGATGCAACTCCTTTGCACAATCTGAATCCATGCCGGGCAGGATTCGATCCATGTATTCAACCACTTCCACTTTCGTACCCAGTCTGGCAAACACGGAGCCCAGTTCAAGACCAATCACACCGGCACCAATGATGACCATGTGTTTCGGAAGCTCAGTAATCGTGAGCGCTTCGGTAGAAGTAATGACACGTTGTTTATCATAATTCATCGATGCAGGAGTAATAGGTTTCGACCCCGTCGCGATGATGATGTTTTTTCCTTCAATGATATTTTCAGGTTGACCTTCCTGCGTAACTTTCACATGTGTGCTATCCACAAAGGATCCGAGACCGTAGTGAACATCAATCTTATTTTTCTTCATCAAAAATTTAACTCCATCACAAGTCTGAGTGACAACATCATTTTTACGTTTGACCATCTGCGGTAGATCAAGTGCACTTTTCTCGACATTGATTCCATGTTCTTTAAAATTGTGAATCATTTGATGAAAATGCTCAGAAGAGTCAAGTAACGCTTTCGATGGAATGCATCCCACATTAAGACATGTACCTCCAAGTGTTGGGTACTTTTCAATAATGGCTGTTTTCATCCCGAGTTGTGCAGCTCGGATAGCCGCTACATATCCACCTGGTCCTGAACCGATGATAATCAGGTCGTATGTCATGATTCTGGATTAATGGGGGGAGTCGGTTTATCGCCGCCCGGACGATCACCTTCAGGTCTTGGACCCCGGTTGCGATTCCTGTTTTGATTTCTGTTCTTATTTTTATTCTGTCCTTCAGGTCTGTTTTGACCATCAGGTCTGTTCTGCCCTTCAGGTCTGTTTTGCTGATCCCCATCTTCCCTTTTCTGATTTGGTTGTGGTGGTCGCTGCTCACCTTCGGGTCTTGGTCCTCTTTCTGGTCTGGGTCCTCTCTCTGGCCGCGGACCTCGTTGTTGTGAACGATTATCTCCTTCGGGTCTTGGTCCTCTCTCTGGTCTGGGACCTCTTTCTGGTCTGGGCCCTCTATCCTCCTGCGGACGATTTTCACCTTCAGGTCTTGGCTTTCTTTCCGGGCGTGGTCCTTTTCCATCAGGACGATTACCTCCATCAGGTCTTGGTTTACGCGTCGGTTGATCACCTTGTTTGAAATCATGACGAGTCCTCGATACAGGTGGCTGCCCCGCCGGTGGTGGACTTCCGTCTGAATGCTTTTTGTTTTTATTATTTCTTTTCTTCTTGCGGATATCAGGTAATTCGATGTCACCACTGTCATCAGCAAAATCCAATTTCTCTTCTATTGCAGCGAGTTCCGCAGGATCCTGCAGCGTCTCCGGATATTGACCTTTTTGATTTTGATCTTTGATCCACTTTACGCGTTCGATCGACAGCGCCATTACCGTATTTCTGCCTTTTTCAATTTCAACAGAATAATATAGGAGCTTTTTAAAGATATCCATCTTGATCATGGATGCATTACCACCTTTGTATTTCAGGTAATCCACATCATGAGGAAACTGTTCGATAGCCTCCATGTACGTATCGAGCTCATAGTTGAGACAACATTTGAGACGACCACATTGTCCCGATAATTTTGCCTGGTTGATGGAGAGATTTTGATACCGGGCAGCATGTGTATTCACAGATTTAAAATCCGTGAGCCATGTTGAGCAGCACAATTCTCTTCCACATGAACCGATACCACCGATACGAGCAGATTCCTGACGTGCACCAATCTGGCGCATTTCAATTTTTACCTGGAACTCTTTTGCATATAATCTCACCAACTCGCGAAAATCAACACGACCTTCTGCAGTGTAGTAGAATGTTGCTTTTCGTCCGTCACCACGATACTCCACATCACACACTTTCATATCAAGGCCAAGCGTATTTGAAACAGCCCGGGCTCTCACCATAGTATTTTTTTCGAGTGCTCGATATTCATTGAGGCGATCAATGTCTCTGTCATTGGCTACACGCAATACCGGAAACGTAATAGTTTGCTCCTTTACTTTTTTCTTCTTCATTTGGAGCCGT
>JALYSC010000041.1:0-2525 GCA_030855005.1 Bacteroidota bacterium
GGCAAGGACACAACGCAGTGGATATTATTATTGAGTATAAATCCTGGCGGGCCTAATGGTGGTTCTGCAACGCAGTATTTTGTTGGACATTTTGACGGACAAAAATTCGTCAATCAGAATCCTGATACTACGACGATCTGGTTAGATGGTGGACGTGACAATTATGCAGGCGTCACCTGGAATAATATTCCTGCAATGGATGGACGCAGAATATTTTTAGGATGGATGAGTAATTGGTTGTATGGCCAGCAAGTGCCCTCTGCATCATGGCGAAGTGCAATGACCATTCCACGCCAACTTACTTTGCATCAGGAGGCATCAGGACTTCGGTTGCACCAGTCTCCAGTAAAAGAAATTCAATCTATTCGTAGTGAAGAGTTCTCTATCTCTAATGAGGTTGTAACATCTGAACTGGATTTAACCAATAAGTTGAACTTTTCACCAGCTCAAATGGAAGTGTCATTGGAATTTTCGCTTGACAGTAACACAACTGATTTTGGTATCTCCATTAGTAATTCGTTAGGTGAAGAATATAGAATTGGATATGATGCGGTAACCAATCAATATTATAGTGATCGCACTCATTCGGGAAAATCAACATTTTCCAAAGACTTCTCATCAACTGTAGTCAATACAACACGTCGTGCAACCGATCAACAATTTCAATGGCAGGTATTTTTTGATGTTTCCTCTTGTGAATTTTTTGCGGATAACGGGGAGGTTGTGATGACTGAAATCTTCTTTCCTAACCAGGATTATGATAGGATCAAATTTTACACTAAGGGAGGTTCTGCTCGTATCCAAAATGCAGAAATCTATCATATAGGTTCTATATTTCCAGTAGCACAAGTAATAACACATTGAAATTGTATAAAACTATCGTATAATTTTGTAACAGTTTGGTTAGCAAATTGTTAAAACACTTTGTGGTAAGAAGATAGACCTATAGATTTGATCTCCTTGCCTTCAACGGCAGCGTGATTGAAGTAGCTTTTACCAAAATTATTTTATCAGCCAGAACCCAACATTGACGGCTTATGAAGCTTGTATCCGAAATCATGTATTGCTTTCCGAGTGGGCTTTTTTCTATAAATCCCTATATTGACTTTTGCTTAAACCGGTAGATATGCACCACCATCCCACAGTCTTTCTCATCGATGATGACACCGATGACCAGGAGATTTTCGGACTTGCTGTTGAGAAAACAAACACCAATGCTTCCTGTGTGTTTGCCAATGATGGAATTCTGGCCCTTGAAAAAATCAGGCACGAAGATGACTTCAAGCCTGATTATATTTTTATTGATATGAATATGCCCCGCATGAATGGTCAGCAATGCCTTGCTGAGATCAAAAAGATTGAAAGGCTCAAAGATGTACCAGTATATATGTACTCCACTTCCGCTGATCCTGAGAGCATTGCTGAAAACAGAGACCTGGGTGCAACAGACTTTATCGTTAAGCCATCAAGCATTTTCGAACTATCACAAATACTTAGATCCATCCTTAAGGAGCCGTTGATTGCTATTTGCGTATTTATGATGTTTATGGGCTTTATGCCTCAGCAACTTTCAGCACAGGTAGATTTGCCACCTGTAATGGAATTAAAAAAATTATCAATGGATGAGTTGCTCAATATTGTAGTAACCTCCGTCTCCAAGACACCAGAAAATATCATTGAAGTTGCATCCGCTATCCAGGTGATCACCGGTAATGATATCAAACGTTCTGCTGCTACACGTCTACCAGAAGCACTTCGGCTGGCGCCTAATCTGCAGGTTGCGCAATCTGGATCTCATGACTGGGGTATTTCCGCAAGAGGGTTTAATGGTGCACCAGTGGCGAGCAGCTCACTGGCTGATAAATTGCTTGTGATGATAGATGGACGCACAGTATACACGCCACTTTTTGGGGGTGTATATTGGGATGTTCAGAATGTGATTTTGGAAGATATAGACCGAATCGAAGTCGTCAGTGGTCCTGGTGGTACGCTCTGGGGATCAAATGCAGTGAACGGTGTAGTCAATGTGATCACGAAGAGTGCAAAAGAATCACAAGGCCTTTACCTAACCGGATCTGTTGGGACATTCATCCAGGATCAGGCAGGCATCCGGTATGGGGGCCAGATCGATTCATCACTTTTTTATCGTGTTTACGGACAGCGGTTTGATTATGGTGAAACACAATTGGCCGATGGCAATGATGCCGGTGATGACTGGTCCATCACACAGGGTGGATTTCGGATAGATTTTATGCCATCAGCAAAAAATACGTTTACGCTGCAAGGTGAGGGATATGGCGGAAAGGAAGATGAAACATTTCCCACAAAAATTAATGGTCAGCATCTTCTGAGTCGATGGACACATTCTTTTACAGCTACTTCGGCATTGTCCGTACAGGCCTATTTTGACCGTACAAAACGGGAGATTTCTAATAACCCATTTACAGATGAACTGACCACTGCTGATTTTGATATTCAGCATCAGTTTAGTATAAAGGTGCATCAGATATTATATGGTGTTGGAT
>JALYSC010000041.1:2535-12123 GCA_030855005.1 Bacteroidota bacterium
CAGGATGATTTTACGACCAGTCTCGATAATCGATTTACACCAGCTCAAAAAACACTTGAACAACCTAGCGCATTTGTTCAGGACCAGATTGAGATTGTCCCTGATCGGTTTACACTGACATTAGGTTCAAAATTTCTTAATAATGATTACACTGGTTTTGAAATTCAGCCCAGCCTTCGCGTTGCGTGGACACCAGATCAGATACATACGTTATGGGGCGCGGTATCCAGAGCTGTTAGGACACCCAGCCGTTTCGATGTGGATCTTACTTCTTTTCAGGTGCCTGATCGGCCGGATTTTCGTTCCGAAGAAGTCGTTTCTTATGAAATTGGATACAGGATGCGCCCTTTTGATAAGGTCAGTTTATCATTGGCCACATTTTATAATCAATACGATAATCTACGTTCGCTAAATACTACAGCAGGCCCGGATCCCCGGTTTTATTTTGTCAATGACCTGAAAGCAACTTCCTATGGTTTTGAGATTTCCGGTAACGTATTACTTGCTGACTGGTGGAAGCTTAGGGGTGGTGTAACCTATTTGATAAAAGATTTCACCAGAGTATCAGATAATGTTGCTGATGGCAGTGAGTTGATTGAAGGGCTTGATCCAAGAGTACAGTTCTTATTACATTCTAACGTTGACCTTACTAAAAATTTTCAATTCGATGTATTGGGTCGCTACATAGATAAATTGCCGGCGCTGACCCTGACACAGACTCCGGTGGTTGAATCCTACTTCACACTCAATGCCAGGTTAGCGTATGAAATAAATAAAGTATTGTTCTCTATTGCAGGACAAAATTTATTAGAGAAATCACATACCGAATTCGGAAAGAAGCAGATACCGAGAAGTGTTTACGCAAAAATTGCTATTAGTTTTTGAAAAATACAGGACGTCATATTATCACCAATGAAGCATTTCACTTCATGAGGCTTTTATCAGCAATAGCGATTCTATTACTGCTGTTCAGTACGTCCGCCAAAACGCAGACGTTGTCGGCTTCTGAATACCAGATCAAAGCGGTGTTTCTTTATAATTTTTCACATTTTATCGATTGGCCTGAGACTGCCTTTGAGAATAGTTATGATCCCTTTGTGATCGGCATCATCGGCAGTGATCCATTTGGCCCATACCTGGAACAGTCTATTAAATATGAACGGATACGTTCACACATTATGGAGGTCAAACATTTTGATAATATACGGGATGCAAATAAATGCCACATGTTGTATATCAATCTTCAGGATCCTGAAGAAATCAAACAAGCTTTAGCTGCAATGTCGGGCAGACCTATCCTCACTGTTGGCGACTCTCCCAATTTTATCAGGTGGGGAGGCTTAGTTCGATTTTATACAGAAGAAAGTAAAATTCGGCTCGAAATAAACAATACCGTAGCGAAAGCACGGAAATTACAAATCAGTTCCAAACTGTTACGTGTAGCCATTGTTCAGTAGAAGGGATGATCATGAAGCGATGAGAATAAAGAATTTACCGATCCAGCGAAAGATAATGGGCATCATCCTGCTGACCTGTGCAGTAGCGCTTCTCTTCATGTGCTCCGTGTACATTATCCTGGAATCGGAATTTTATAAAGAAACGGTTAAAGCTAATGTGTCAACATTGGGTGCAGTAATTGCGTCTAATAGTTCTGCTGCATTGGCATTTGACGACCCTCAGGATGCCAGAGAAGTATTACGTGCGTTAGCCGCAGAGCCTAATGTGATCATGGCTGCGCTGTATCGAAATGATGGCTCTATCCTGGCTACCTATCCTGCAGATACTTCTGCTTCAATCTTTCCGGTACTGAAAGAAGAACATTTGTACTGGTTTGAAGGTAAATATTTGCAGGGTATAGAACCGGTGATCCAAAAGAAGGCCCGGCTCGGTAAGTTGTACATTAAGTCAGATCTCAAAGCTATGTACGCCCAGTTGAGACGCTTTGCTATTATTGGTATGGGGCTCATTGGAATAGCCCTGTTGCTCGCATACGTATTGTCACACTTATTGCAGGGATCCATTGCTGACCCGATCTTAAACCTCGAGCAGACAGCCCGTAGTATTTCTGAACAGGGAGACTATTCTGTCCGTGCGGAGAAAATCAGCAATGATGAACTGGGTGCGCTAACAGATGCATTCAACCAAATGCTGTCGCAAATTCAGTTGCAGAATGACGAAATACTTTTGTTCAATCAGAAGCTGGAACAAAAAGTAATAGAACGAACCAGCGAACTCCAGCACCAAAAAGATTTTGTAGAAACTATTATTAATTCCTCCGTAGATATTGTTTCCGTATTTGATATGGAGATGAGATACATCATGTTGAACAAAAAGGCTATCGAATCTTATCAGGGCAATGGGGAAATGCTTGGAAACAAATTACTCGAAGTGTTTCCTCAATTGGAAAATTCTGACATGCATCTGAATTTGCAAAAAGCCCTGAAGGGTGAACATGTCTACCTCCCACGATATCGCTCCAAAGTTATCCCGAAATGGTTTGAAAATTACTTTATTCCTTTAAAAGATCCTGAAAACAACGTGTATGGTGTATTGACAATTGGGCATGACATCACGAATATTGTAGAGTCAGGAGAGAAAATAGAAAAAGTCAATGCAGAATTGATGAAGTCCAATCGCGACCTCGAACAGTTTGCCTATGTGGCCAGTCATGACTTGCAGGAACCTCTCCGGAAAATTCAAACGTTTGCCCAAATGTTGAGTGATCACACAGGTGATCCGGAACAATCAAAAAAGTACCAGGAGAAAATTAATCAGTCTTCAGCAAGGATGAAACACCTCATCCAGGATATGCTCAATTTTAGCAGAATTTCTAATTCTGAAGAAGCTGTTGTCTCAACTGATCTCAATGATATCCTGGAAAACCTGATCATTGATTTCGAATTGCTACTGCTTGAAACGGAGGCGGTGATTAATTATCCTAAGCTCCCTGTCCTCCCGGGAATTCCTTTGCAGCTTTCACAGCTATTTTCCAATATTATCAACAATTCACTGAAATACACAGAAAACAAACCTGTCATCGATATAACTTGCGATCGGTTGCTCGGTGATGAACTTAAGTTGTATCCCAATCTAAATATGAATATTCCTTATTACAAAATTCAGTTCAAGGATAATGGTATTGGTTTTGAGCCTCAGTATAGCGAACAGATCTTCGCCATCTTTCAGCGTCTCCATGGTAAACAGAGTTATGGTGGGACAGGCATTGGACTTGCCTTATGTAAGAAGATTGTAGAGAACCATTATGGTATCATTTTCGCTGAAGGTGAAGTCAATTCGGGAGCAACTTTTACTATAATTCTGCCCGGGGCTTAAGATGTAAGGGCGAAGTACCTTTCAACAAACCTTTAATTTCCTTGTTGTATAAACTGTTGTCAAGCGAGGCAACCGATGGAATACATACTTTCATAACAGACTAATTAAAATCTAATAACATGAACAATCTTTTTCGTGGGCTTATTTCCGGATATGGAGCTTATAAACTTGGCGGTGGCTGTCTGGGTACAATCGTTGTATTTGCGATCATCTGGTTGTTACTAGGTCAATGTAATTAGATCCGTAATAGACATGGCTTTTAAGAGATTTCTTAAAGAGATCTAAAGTCCGTGTATATTTCCCGCTCAAATCAATAGAGTGGACGAACAGCTTAAAGTCGGGATCGTGGGCGCAGGTGGTTTTGCCACGTTTGCAGCTCAATCATTTTTAAAGGTGGAGGGTATTCAGATAGTGGGTGTGACGGATGTTCACCCTGCGGCTTCTGCAACTTTTGCAGAGCTCATTGGATGTGAGACCTTTGCAGATCTGGAGCAATTATTAGCAACGGAAGCAGACCTGATTTATATCGCGACCCCTCCTTCTCTTCACGCTATCCAATCCAGGAAGGCACTCGAAGCCGGCAAGCATGTTATCTGTGAAAAACCTGCCGCACTTCATGCTGCAGAAGCAGAAGAACTTGCTGCATTCGCGAATAAGCATCAATTACTTTATGTTGTCAATCTGATGCAGCGTTACAATCCTCTTTACAGTTTAGTCAAAGAAATAATTGATCAAAAGTGGTTTGGTGATTTCGTGCATGGTTTTTTTGAAAACTATGCCAGTGATGAAAAATTAGTAAGAGATCATTGGTTTTGGGATGAAGCCCACAGTGGAGGAATATTTATCGAACACGGCGTTCACTTCTTTGATATGTTCAGTGGCTGGTTGGGCGTTGGAAAATTGCTCCACTCCATGCAAATTGCTCGCGAAGGAAATGAAGGCAAAGTGGTAGATCGTGTTCAGGCGGTAGTGATGTATGATAAGGGACCAGTCAATTTCTATCACGGATTTAATCAACCCAAAGTTCTTGATAGACAAGAGATGCGGCTTCAGTTTGACAGAGGTGACATTACATTGTATGAATGGGTGCCTGTCAAAATACGTATCCATGGTTTGTTTACGCGTCAATTAGTTGAACAGATGGATCAACTTTTTCCTGATTCGGAAATTGAATGGTTTGATGAAATTAAAGGGGACAGCTATCAGGTCGTAGGCAAATTCAAACCAATTAAGTACGATTGCAGACTTACCTGGACGTCAGGAGATATTGAAGAAAAGATGGATCGCTATGAAGAGCTAGTAATCTCGATGATAAAAGATCAATGGGCATGGATTAAAGACAGCACGCACGTCCGTAAGATTGATGATCGTAATGCAGTGGAGTCATTGCGTATAGCAGAGGAAGCGACCTTGAGGAGTGAGAGGTATACGCGATAAGCAGGATGCTGTTTTGGAAGATTTACGATTTGATTTAGTTCTTAAAACTGATATCGACGACAAGTTGGATTTTGTACATTAGGCAACAGAATAAATACTTACCATACTATGTTACTATCCCGTAAAATCTTATTCACGCTGCTGCTGGTGTTATCCTTATTGACAGCATATGCGCAGCAAATTGAAGTGCTCGAAGTATTGGAACCACCCCAGGGAGGATTTTTCTCCGCCAATATATATGACTTTGAATTTGATGCCACCGGGAGACTGTGGATTGGAAATGAGGACGGTGAAATATTCATCTATGAGAATAATAGCTGGATTCAATTTAATTCAGATCCGATTGGAACGAACGATATCTATAAAATTGCATTTTCCGAAGACGGGAATGTGTGGGTTGCCACCGATGATGGCGTTTTCCTGCATGATGGCACCACGTGGACAGAATTTAATTCTTCCAACAGCGATCTCCTTGCCGATTCGTATGGTGATATCCTGATTGATAGTGAGGGAAAAGTTTATGTAGGTTCAGGATCTGAAGAGGCAGGATTGTCTGTATTCGATGGTACGACCTGGACAGTTTACACGGAGGCTAATTCAGAGTTGCCTTCTGACTATATCAATGACCTGGAACTTGATAATAATGGAACCACCGTCTGGATCGCCACCAGTAGAAATGTAACACGTCTCAATGGTGCAACCTGGACAAGCTTTAACCTGTACGATATCTTTGCCTGGTATACCTCTCCGAATGTCATGCAGATGGATGCCAATAATAAACTATGGGTAGCTACAGAAGTTGGCGTTAAAGTATTCAGTAATAATCAATGGCTCGATGCACAACATATTGCAGGCTCCCGGTCGCTTCGAAGTATGTTTCGACAGCCGGATGGGAAATTCTGGATGAGTGAAGTTTTTGTTGGGCTCCTTCACTATGATGGAGATGATTTATTTGAAATCCTTCCGACTGACACGATTCCGGACCAGATATTTGATTTTGACATGGATACAGCCGGTGTCATGTATATGACAGGCAATCGTGGTGATATGATCATAAAATTTCGCGCACAGGCTTCCACGGCTACAGAACAAATTCAGAAAGATATATTCAGCGTCTACCCGAATCCTGTTAGTTCTGAGTTGCATATACAATCCGTACAAGCACATGTCGCTGCATATCAATACAGAATTCATCAACAGGATGGAAAATGTATAGCGCAGGGGGTGGTGAACAAAACTATACCCATGCATCATATCCCGGCGGGGCAGTATATCCTTTCCCTTTATGATGAATCAAACAGGGTAAGTTATTTTGTTATTCAGCGCTTATAGCATTGGCTGCACCTTTTTGTTTTTTCAGGCTCCTGTTGACAATATAGACACCAGTAAGAGTTGTGATGGCTCCGATATAAGTTATGTAAGTAACCGTTTCTTTAATAAATAAACTTCCTGCAAGTACTGCTACGATCGGATTTATATACGCATAGATTGCTATGATGCCCGTGGGTAGTCGCTGCAATGCATATAGATATGCTACAAAAGCAATTACAGAACTTACAATCACAAGAAACGCAATGGCTAACCAGGTATGCAAATTGACATCCATGATTGGTATGGCATGATTAGTTGCTTTTGCAATGATGTTTAAAGTCACACCGGATATCAGCATCTGCCAGCCAATACTATGATATGGATTAAATGCTGTAGCAAACTCTTTTGTGTAAATCGTGCCAAATGCCCACGCCAAGGCAGCCATTAAGCCAAGGACAATTCCAAACTGAAAGGAGGGAATCAATAATTCATGCAGGTGTTCGTAGAATACAATACACACTCCTCCGAAACCCAATAATATTCCGGTCCATGTCAGCAAAGGAATTTTATTTTTTCCACGGAAAGAAAGAATGAGTACAAGCCATAATGGGAATATGGCTCCAAGAATGGAACTCACACCTGCGGTAGTCAATTTGACACCCCATGTAGCTAGCCCATTGCTGATCATGAAATTTAATGCTGACAGTAAAAGGATCGGATACCAATCTTTTCCTTTTGGTAGTGCATGGCCTTTGATCAGGAAAAAGATTACATAGATCAGTCCGGCTATTATTTGACGCACGCCAACCATTTGAAAGGCTGGCATGTCACGCACAGCTTCTTTGGTGCCAACCCAGGATACACCCCATACAATACATACCACCGCTAACGCGAGATAGGATTTTGTTTTGGAATTTTCCATGTTATATAAAGAAACAACTTTCCAATAAGAAGTTATAATTCAGAAAGGCTCATGCGCCCATACAGCGTAATGGGTCCACAAAATAAAGTCATGGATAAAAAGAAATTCGCAGAATCATCTGTCTGTGAAACATGATCCTGCGAATGGAAGATGGGATAATTTTATAATTTTCCTAATTATTCTTTTTTTATAAATTTTATTGTAGAAATTCCCGTGAAGTTCGCAAATAGAAGTTGCAAACTCCCCGTGTATAGAAGTCCTGCAAGAATGCTGAGGTGTATTGCCTATACCCGAGTGATAAATAATTAGTATCCTTTGATGCGCTTGTAAAATTTAAGGAGTAAATCACTGATTGGTCCCTCGGGTTGCTCTCGTGATTCAGTAAAAACATATTTACCATTCTCCTCTTTTACTTTAAAATTAAAGATGAGATCTTTTGGGCCATTGATGGTGTCTGTCATACCACCATATCGCAAATCAGAAAGATATATCACTGAATCTGTAGGAAAGGCAGCGAGATATCCTTTAGAAAACCACTCCAGAGTCTTGTATTCTTTATAAGCGGACAATTTTACACCAATAGAATCATGTAAAGGAATAATGTTGAGATAGTGGAAATTAGGATCGGAATCAAAAATGGAATATTGCCCAGAATAGATATTCTCGTTGTTTTTTGCTGTGCATGACCACAGGATATTATTAAATATGGTGGGGCTGCACTGACATTTTTCAACCTGAATATTTCTGTGCGCCAGCGCCTTATCAAAAACAGAATCCACATAAACTTTATTAACAAGGGTGAACAGCATATATGCGCTACTGATACCAATACCCAACCAATTATAAAATTTGCGTTTTCGGGTATTGCGTTTGACAAAAGCTACCAGAATTACGCAAATCAAAAATGGAATTGTGTAGATCGGATCTACGACCGCTATGTTATTCAATGCAACCCGGTAATCTGAAAAGGGTTGGAAAATCTGTGTACCAAATGCAGTGAAACAATCAAGTATCCAGTGCGTCGCCAATGCAAGGAAAAACAACCAGTACCATTCTTTAAAAGTGGCCTGAGGCGATTCAAGGTCTTTGATCAGGTAATACTTATAGAGTCTCCAAAGAAGGTAAAGAGCACCAGCACCTGTAATGATCATTATCCACCATTGCACACCGGAATCGCTTTTAAATAGAATATTAATTCCATAGGCAACACTTATGACAATAGCAGCATTAACCAACGCAATCAATATTTTATATGGCCAGGTCTTATGCCATTGTCGTTCATACAGTTGGTTTACAACCCAGGCGAATACTGCGCCCCCTACGACTGAAAAGAATAATGAATGCGAGATACTTCGGTGAAAGGCAAGTGCTTCAATGGGATCCATGAATGTATTTGCCAGGACATCCAGATCGGGAATGGTTCCTCCTATAGCTCCCCAGATCAGAGCACGGTTACCGATTTTTTTGCCCAGCGCAATTTCGCCAACAGCGGCACCCAGGATGATTTGCGTCAATGAATCCATGCATTACAAATGTAACTAAAGGCGCGTGAGGCCAATTTGATTATATAGGGTAAAAAAAAAGAGATGCACATCCATGCATCTCTTTTTATAAAACGATATCTCGTTCCGTAATCCATATTACTCTTTTGGAGCTTTTGAAGGATCCAGCAGATCGTAGAATTGATTCAGCTTTGGAAGGATAATGATACGGGTACGACGATTAGTCGAACGTCCTTCTGAAGTGCTGTTGCTTGCCAGTGTATTGAATTCGCCACGACCGGCTGCGATCAGACGGTTAGGATCGATGTTGTATTTTGTTTGTAGAACTCGCACAACTGCTGTTGCTCTTTTCACACTTAGGTCCCAATTGTCTTTGATACACTCGGATGAAATTGGCACATTGTCAGTATAACCTTCTACCATCACTTCCATGTCAGGGCGTTGGTTGACAATGGTTGCAATTTTACTTAGCACTTCATTTGCACGAGTGGTCAGATTAGCACTACCACTTTGATAAAGCATTTTATCTGATAGGTTGATCATCACGACAGTTTTGTCAACTTTGATTTCAACATCTTTATCTTCGATGCCTTGAGCTAACTGGCCTTTGAGGTTTACAGCGAGCGCAAGATTAATAGAGTCTGCAGTTGATTTAGCTGCCTGCAACAAATGGATATATTGATCCTTTTTGCGTAATTGTTCCAGTGTCTCTTTCATATTGTCTGTTGCGCCCTTTGACATAACGGTCAGATCACCAACCTGGGTCATCTGTTTGTCACGTTGTTGTTTGCAATCTTCCAATTGAGTGCGAAGGTCATTTACCTGTTCGCCACGGGTACTTAACTCAGCGCGTATAGCTGCGCGATCTGCATCTGCAGTTTGGAGACGATTCATATAGTCGTTTAGACTTTCTCCGCATTTGCCCAATTGCTCGTTACAGAGGTTTAATTCAGTCTGTACGGCGGTAAACTTTTTCTTACTCACACAGGAGACGAGAAAAAGAAGGGCGATAATTAAAAAACTTAAATAGGTACGATTCATTTGTAATGTTATTTAGATGGTCAATTAGTTAATGTGTTATAC
>JALYSC010000395.1 GCA_030855005.1 Bacteroidota bacterium
AGGTTATCACTCAGTGAAGATGGAATCGGAAGTCAGTCACTTCGACTCCGCTCTGTGACCGAAGGAATTATACAAAAAGCGAAGAATCACATCGGACGTTGAGCGGAGCCGAAACGACACGTTGCGGATTGTGATCTCAGTCACTTCGACTCCCTGAATACCCCAAGGAATTATACAAAAAGCGAAGAATCACATCGGACGTTGAGCGGAGCCGAAACGACACGTTGCTTGTGAGCTTTGTCACATTGCAGATTGTTCGTTGCAACAAAATCACCACTTACAGCAGGTTGCCCGGAACGAGATTACCTGAAACTGACCCTCATTTACCATCTCCCTATATAGCTCGTTGGCAATTTTACGCACCTGAAAGACAGGGCTGGCATGCACGAAATCCCCAGGATTTTTCTGCTCCACCACCGTCCGGCAGTGCTTCTAAAAATCTAACCTATTTAAAAAATTATATCAAATGAAAAACACAACACATTCCTCTTGTGGGTCCATGTTCGGGTTTACCTCAGTAGTACGTAACCTGTTGATCATGGCCTTTATCCTTTTTACCACTTCTCTAACCAAGATGGATGCCCAGGCTTCACTAAGTATCCAGGGTATCTTAAAGAAATCTAATGGTGTCGCAGTTGAAGATGGCACGTATAATGTCACTTTCAAGCTTTATGCTGCACCTGTAGGCGGGTCCGCCATTTGGACAGAAACTCAAAGTACTTTGGAAGTTAGCAGTGGTATTTACAGTACCATTCTTGGCAATACGACCGCACTAAATATTCCGTTCAACCAAGTTTATTTCCTGGGTGTTACGATCGGTTCCTCAGAGCTAGCGCCACGGATCCAGTTGACATCTGCACCGTATGCATTGTCCCTGATCGGTGTCAACAACCAGTTTCCAAGTAGTGGACTTGTCAAAGCTGACAGTATCATCGTCAATGGTGGTGTTTTGGCTAAAGGCGGTGCACCCGGTCTGAATGGAGTCAGTCATAATGGTTATGCTTTTACAGGGAATAGTGGCGATAAAGACAGCGGTCTTTTCTCCACATCTGATGGAAAAGTATCCATGTATGTCAACAATGTGGAAGTTATTGCTGCTACTCCCGGCAATGTTGCCATCACAGGCAATGCTGCAGTTACGGGTTCATTCTCTACAGGAAATGTAGCGCTGCCAACCGGAGGCAAAGTAACATATAACGGACTTAATGACTGGAGATTGGTGGCCACAGATGATCTCACGGGTGGTGCTAACGGATGGAATGTGCACAATGCTCTTTCAGGCCAGAACAATGGCTGGAATAATTCATCCAGCGCAGGTGCGGCACCTATTGAAGGAGTCAGTACAAATTTTGCAGGTCTCTATATGTATCCTGCTGACAACAACCAGGTTTTGAAAAAAATGTATGACTTATCAGCTGTGGGTGCATTTACACAAATCAAAGTGAGATTCAAATATCATTTTATTGATACATGGGGCTATGGCGATGATGACCGGGGATGGGCTGCCTTCGCAGAGGGTGCTAACGGAGCTCAGATGCGATTAGGCTGGAGTGACTTCCCTTCCATGCTAAATTTCACCGGCGAATTCACAAGTGAGCTCCTGGCGGCTAATAACTATGAAGGCAATAACGACCCAAATCATGCTGATTATTCTCAAACTGGTGAGATGGTAGCATTCAAAAGCGGTAACTCCTTTTGGCTTTATTTCGGTGCTGCATTGGATGAAGACACTAACAACGAACGATATGGTGTAGGTTTGGTCGAGGTATGGGTTAGATAACACGCATGTTTCTACATTTTTTTCACTTTTAAAAAAAAAGATCATGCGATATAATCATATCCTCTATTTTATAGTGGCCATGTGCCTCTGTATGCGTGTACCGCTACAGGCACAAAGCTCCTGCGGCCCGGAAGTGGTCGTGGATTCAAATGGATTTTCGGGTACTGCCTTTTTTAATTATGGCAGCCAGGCCCGTTCCAAAAATCAAACCTACAAGACATCGATTGCAGTGGGGCAAACTTTTGTAGGCTATATGGAAGATTTGTATAACAACACTTCAGTGGGTTTTTATTCACGATTCCTACTAGCCCCATTTGCTTTAAAAGTCCTGGCAACGCAAGGAGACCTGCTGGATCGTATTCAGGTGTCCTGGGAGATCGATGCACTCGGTCCATCACCTAATGAAGGTTTTAATATTTACCGCGATGGGGTGTTTCTCGCTACGGTGGGAGCCAATATTCGCAACTACAATGATTTTAATGTCATACCCGGCACACCTTATATCTACACGGTTCGTGGTTTGAATGCGTATGGTGAAGGTGCGTCAAGTGATGCACTTGGTTTCCAGGTGCCCAATGGTGTGGTGACGGGTTGGATCTCTACATTAAGTGGAAGTCCTGTTCCGGATGCATTAGTGACGCTCACGCCGATGCAGGGTTTTTCTGCATTGTTTGGAACTGAGGATGGTGCGTTTGCACTTGCAGGTGCTAATCAAAATCCATTTCTTCCTGCAACAGGTAATGACTGGACGATGACATTCTGGATGAAAACAGATAATGCATCTTCCAATGCAAGCGTGATCCACATGGGTACGACGCCATTATATATTCGTGCTACCAATAGCGCCACGGGTAATGAAGGTGTAGAGGTTTCAACGACAGCTAATGGCGCTCCATTTCTGATCGCAACATTTCCTGACAGCAATAAAACCAGCTGGCATCATGTAGCGCTCAGTTTTGATGGCGCCAGCAATCAGGGAAGACTGTATGTAGATGGTATGCTCAATTCCATAGCACCGATGACTGCCGTGTCTTCACCTGACTCGCTCAATATTGCAGGCAATGGTGACTGGACGGGTCGTCTTGATGAGTTACGCATCTATCAAAGAAAATTGGACGAACTCGATTTTAGCCAGATAATGGAAGGCACTGCTTCTTCCCAAACACCTTTCCTCTCTCATTACTGGAAAATGGATGAGGAGCTTGGCGAAAAATCCTATGACATCATGAAGCGCCATAAACTGTTTTTCTGTGGTGCCGCATTTGATGCTGATCGTCCACCTGTGCACACTGCAGGCATTTCAAACGAAGACGGCTACTATCGCATCGAGTCGGCGAGTTATGGCACTGGTACTACATTCCTGGCGCAACCAAAGAAAAATTTCTATATGCATCGTGCATTGAAATTTAATCGCAACGAACAGGACTATGCCACGCTTCCCAATTTCTCCGTAACCAAAAAAGCAACAATTGAGCTTTGGGTGAATAGTGCAGGACCTGATGGTACACAATGTATCGTTTCAAAAAAATGGACCGGTAACGAATTCAGAGTGATGCTGGTGCCCAATGGACTCACGAATGAAATTAAAATTAATCTCAATGGACAGGAACACACATACGGTGTGCTCGGAAATGGATATCAACATCTTGCATTTACACTTGATAGTTTGACAGGTAATATCAGCGGATACAAAAATGGTGTATTGCTGAATACGTTTGCATACACAGGGGTCACAGGTAATTGGTCCAATCCTACTGAACCCTGGTTGTTAGG
>JALYSC010000396.1 GCA_030855005.1 Bacteroidota bacterium
GGGCAAAGGATCTCCTGAGCTTGATGGCATCTCAGAAGAAATGAATAAGATCGAAATTGATTTGGTCAACAAACGACTTAACAATGAAACCCTTAAGCGTCAAAAGGATATTACTACACGCTTATTAGAAGCAGAAAAATCAGAACGCCAGCGCGATCAGGATGAAAAACGCCAGGCTGAAACCGCCCGCGAACAAAAAAGATCAATGCCTCCTGCTCTCGAACAATACATCAAACAACGTGAAGCAGAAATCGAACAGTACAAGTCCGTATCACCCGATCTGAAACCGTATTACAAGTTTTTGGTCGAGGAATATTATCAGTCACTGAAGAAGACAAACTAAGATCTCTATCACCACACAACCTGACATATTGAAACTACCATCGAATCCAAGTTGCATCCTGGAAGTTGAACATTTTGTTCAGCGGCTTGTGACCCGGCTCAACATAGATCCTAACTTGTATCCCAATATTCTCATCAGTCTCACAGAGGCCGTGAATAATGCGATGCAACATGGCAACAGATATGATGATCAGAAAGCTATTGTAGTAGAGTGTCATGAGAAACCTCATCTGATTCATTTGACAATTTCTGATGAAGGAAGTGGATTTGATCCTTTCGCTGTAGTGGATCCTACATCCGATGATCATCTTACTGTGGAAGGCGGACGTGGTGTGTTTCTGATGAAACAACTGACCGACGAAATCCATTTTCATAATCACGGACGAACGGTCGAATTGGTGTGGAAAATATAATCGTCCCTTCGTGGCCAGGAATTCATCGTGAAGATGCCGGTGTCCATTTTACAAATCATGAAATTAACTTTACCCTTACCCATCAACAAGAGGTTGCGGTATGGATTGCTGACGCGATTAAAGAAGAAGGATTTGGGCTTGACCGGATTGATTATATTTTTTGTTCGGATGAGTATCTTCTCTCTATCAATCGTGAGCATCTCGAGCATGATGACTATACCGATATCATCACATTTCCATTAGAAGAAGATCCCATTGTTGGTGAAATATATATCAGCATTGACCGCGTGAAAGAAAATGCAGAATCTTTCAACACCACCTTCGAAAATGAGTTGCACCGCGTGATGATCCATGGTGTCCTGCACCTCTGCGGATACGATGATCATGATGATGATGATGTGGAAGAAATCCGAAAAAAGGAGAATTACTATCTCGGTTTGTTCGATAGTAAAATCTAATTTTTCTCTGCGCTCTCTGCGGCTTTGCGCGCCATCCTTTTTCTGCGCTCTTTGCGGCTCTGCGTGAAATATTCTCTGCGCTCTCTGCGGCTCTGCGTGAAATATTCTCTGCGCTCTCTGCGGCTTTCCGCGCCATCCTTTCTCTGCGCTCTCTGCGGCTCTGCGTGAGATCGTCTGTGAGTTCAGTAGATTACTGTATTGAAGTAACGCGTTTCACTGCCATTTCTTTAAATGCCTGCAGGTCCATAATCCTGAATAAAAATCCAGCTAAAACAGCAACAAAGAAAAAAATCGCTATCTCGATTAACCATGGCAATGTTGTTGACTCTAAAAGCCATCCACCTACAATCAAAATTGCAAAATAAATCAGTATACTCCCAAATCGTTGATAGTCAGTTTTCTCCCCAAGATGAAAGCGTCCAATAAGAATTAACCCTGTTGCAGTAAAAGACTGTGTCACTAATGCCGCTATGGCAGCTCCTACTGTTCCGTGAATAGGTATTAGATAAAGATTGAGTCCGATATTAATCATCACAGCGATGAGAAAAAGTATGTTTTGTTTCCGCAACTCAAAGACAGCAGTGAGGTAACTACTAAAAATATACATCAACCCAATCGGGATATGAGACAGTATCAATAAGCGAAATGTCATGATCCATGTGGCATCTACAGATGGATACAATGCGTTCATAATAGGGGCTCCCCACCAGAATCCGGCCCAGCCAATTAAGCCTGTCATACATATCATTAAGCCACTTGATAATCTGAGCAACTGTAGTGTTTCCTGACGATTATTCATCAGTTTGGCATACATGGGTATCAGTAAAGGACTAAATAAATACGCGATCATATTGGATGCATCCAATAAGCGATAAGCTGCGGCATAAACGCCTACGTGAAACGCCCCGTCTGGCATTAATTTTTCAATTAGAATACTGTCCGAGCGTGTGTACACAAACATTAGTAGTGTTGCCACCGTATAAGGTAATGTATCTCTAAAAACCACCTCCATCGGAGACAACGAAATTGCAGTAGGAGATCGGTCAATATATTTTAGAGATACAAAAAATGCGATAATCACTGTGATAACAAGTGACGCGGTTTGAGCCAATACAAACCATTCAATTTTAAATTCACTCACTGATAATAATAATCCACCACAGATCACAATCATCAGCGCTTTATCCATGACAGAGACCATCGCCTCTGTCTTGTAGTTTCCCATTCCGGAAATACCCGCCCGTAATACCATGATGAGTGATACCAGAATATTATTCACTACCAGCCAAATCAACAGCTTCCACATATCGCCATATCCCAGCGCATAGGCAGCCATACCTACTACTCCGGAGTAGAATAAAGCGAGAATCACTTTCAACCTAAGTATTTGATAGTACCGCTCTACTCGCACTTTGCCGTGGACGGCAGTGTCTGTGTTGTGCAGAAGGTTTAATCCAAAGTCATTAATGATCTGGAAAATATAACACAGGTTAAGGAGCGTAAAATAAAGTCCGTAGGTGGATTGCCCGACCTGGTGCTGCACCTGCATGTCAACGCCAAAGATGAAAATTGCCTTGATGACCAGATTGACAATGATAAGCCCAATGATCGTGGGGAGAAACTGATGTTTACTCATCTATGCACTGAGAATTGTTTGATACTTCGCATATCCCAAAGGTAGAAACCCTCATGGTAAGATCTATGCTCCCTTATAATTGATTCTTAGTTCTTACTTTTCTGTCATGGTATATGATGTGACCATTATCGGAGGTGGTATAGTTGGCCTTGCAACTGCCTGCAAGGTACTGGAGCAACAACCAGGATTAAAGGTGGCTGTCCTTGAAAAAGAAAGCGCGATTGCTACACACCAGACTGATCGTAACAGTGGAGTCATCCATTCCGGAATTTATTATAAACCAGGAAGTGCCAAAGCGGTTAATTGTGTGAAAGGACATAAGATGCTTCTCGCATTTTGTCGTGAGGAAAAAATCCCATTTGAATTGTGCGGCAAGGTTATTGTTGCAGTGGATGAATCAGAATTCAAAACTCTCGATAGCATTTACCAACGTGGAATAGAAAACGGGTTGGAAGGAATAAAAATCCTGGAGGGAGGTGAAGTAAAAAAGATTGAGCCCCATTGTGCTGCATTACGCGGTATCTGGGTACCACAAGCAGGAATCATTGATTTTACTACGGTTGCTTTTCACTTAGCTAAGAGAATTAAATCTTACGGTGGAGATATAATTACTTCTTTCCAGGTGAAGCGAATTCTGATTGAGAATGATATGCTTCGCATTGATTCAGGTAATCAAAATATTCAGACAAGGCTTGCGGTTGGC
>JALYSC010000397.1:0-3046 GCA_030855005.1 Bacteroidota bacterium
TTCGACAGGCTCACCACAAGTGGATTCGACAGGCTCACCACAAGTGGATTCGACAGGCTCACCACAAGTGGATTCGACAGGCTCACCACAAGTGGATTCGACAGGCTCACCACAAGTGGATTCGACAGGCTCACCACAAGTCTGAGGTCTGGGATCCAAAGATTTCTCTGGCTGAAAAGCTACACCTATAAGAAATCTCAAAGCCGAAATCCCAAAGCCGAAATCATTCTATCGTCCGGAAACCCAGCTATTTTCAAAAAATACGTTGGAAATACAATTATTAATATGTGTAGGAATTTGATAATCTTATCACTACCCTACTTCTTCCGCAAACAAACGTTTATCAAACGACTTTTGAAACCATTCCCCTCCACTCTAATCTTACGCCTTTGGACAATTTCAAAAACTCAATATCCCAAGGGATAGAAATACATATTAAAATAAAAATTAATGTATATACACCTTACATTGTGGATAATAATTATATTTGACCGTCATCCCAAGACAGGAAATAAGTCTCATTGCTTATGTCCATATTTGTACCAAAGAATAAAAAAGCTGCCGCTCCGGTACGGAGTAAAGCTAAAAAAGGAGCCGCAAAGACCTCCTTCATAAGGGATCAGCGGATTCCAAAATTGATTGGCGTCACGCTGGTCTTAATAGGAGTATATGTCCTTGTGGCAGGCATTTCCTATGTATTCACCTGGAAAGTCGATCAGGACAAGATCCTCAACTACCCTTTCAGCGCATTAGGTGAAGGAGATCTCATCGTCGCCAATTGGCTGGGCAGACTCGGCGCAGTCGCAGGCAACGCGCTAATCTACTGGGGATTCGGAATCACTTCTCTCGTCCTCCCATTCCTTGTTATCGGATTCGGCTTACGTAAGCTTGTCGGCGCCCCATTAGCCACCTGGTATGCACGCGCAGGCAAATCTATCCTGATGATGGTATACTGCTCCATGTTGTTTGCTTTCGTTGCCTCATCGGCCAACTTCCCATGGGGAGGCGCATTTGGAGAAAGCACCGTAGGATGGCTGTCAAATTTTATGGGCAGCGTCGGAGTAGCTCTGGCCCTCCTGTTCATTCTCATAGCAACATTCATTATTCAATTCAATCCTACTATTTCCTGGAAAGGAGATTTCCTTTCAGTCCCTCAGGTAAAGATGCCTGCATGGAAAATAAGCCTGGCAGAATTAGGTATGGATTTCTTTAAAAAGAAAAACAAACCTTCACTGGATCCTTTGGCTGATCCTCTGGAAACTGAAGAAGAGGAAGAAGAAGAAACCGAAGAGGAAGAAGAAGAAACGTTGCAACCCGGATTTTTAAAAAGATTTTTAAATGAAAATGGAGACGAAGCTGAGAAGGTATCCCTGGATGATGAGGATGATATAGATGGACTTGAACTCATCATTGAACCTCCTGTCAAAGGAAATTCAAAACTGAATATTAATCCTGAATTAGAAATTCAGAATCCGAACGATCCTTCAGAGATCGCAGATCATTTTTCTGAAGCACATATTCCTCCAACGTTCAGTGGCGTCCAGGATAAGGTATTCCTAATGGATCAGGAGAATAATGAACATAGCGAGCCGTATGATTCAACGCTTGACTTATCTTCTTACGTAGCTCCGGAGTTAGAACTGCTCCTTGAATATCCTGATGAAAAAATTCAGATCGATCGAACAGAAGTAGAAGCCAATAAGGATCAGATTATCGAGACATTGTTGAACTATAAAATAGAAATCACAAAAATTCGTGCGACGATTGGCCCGACAGTGACACTATATGAAATCATTCCGAAACCAGGTATCCGTATTTCCAAGATCAAAAATCTGGAAGATGATATCGCATTGAGTTTGTCAGCATTAGGCATTCGTATCATTGCGCCAATTCCGGGTAAAGGAACTATTGGTATTGAAGTACCTAATAAGAAAAAACAAATTGTCTCGCTAAAGGAAGTGCTTGCATCTGATAAATTTATTACGGGCAAAATGGATCTTCCTATTGCATTGGGTAAGACAATTTCCAATGAAGTTTTTGTGGCTGATTTGGCCAAAATGCCTCACCTCCTAATTGCCGGTGCAACGGGTCAGGGTAAATCAGTTGGTATCAATACAGTATTGATGTCCTTACTGTATCGTAAGCATCCATCACAATTAAAGCTGGTCCTGATAGATCCAAAAAAGGTTGAATTATTTCCCTACGCAAAACTTGAAAATCATTTCCTCGCATTTCTTCCCGATCAGGATGAACCGATTGTTACCGAGACGAAGAAAGTAATCCATACACTTAATTCACTTTGTATCGAAATGGATGACCGATATGACCTGCTTAAAAAAGCACATGCACGAAATCTTAAAGAATACAATGAGAAGTTTGTCAACCGTCATCTTAATCCTTTGAAAGGACACCGTTTCATGCCTTTCATTGTGTTGGTGATTGACGAATTTGCTGATCTGATCATGACTGCAGGCAAAGAAGTAGAAATGCCAATCGCACGACTTGCACAATTAGCACGTGCCGTAGGTATTCACCTTATCATCGCAACACAACGTCCTTCAGTCAATATTATCACAGGTGTTATTAAAGCAAATTTCCCTGCTCGCCTTGCTTACAAGGTTGCATCTAAAGTGGATAGCCGCACCATCCTTGACATGGGAGGTGCAGAACAATTAATAGGTCAGGGTGATATGCTGCTGTCTATTGGGAGTAATATGATCCGCCTGCAATGTGCTTTCGTGGATACACCAGAAGTAGAATCAGTCATCAATCATATCTCCAAACAAAAAGGCTATCCTCAACCGTATTATCTCCCTGAATATGTAGGCGATGATGAACAAATCTCGGGTACAAATGGCATGACTTATTCTGAACTTGATGATATGTTTGAAGATGCTGCACGACTGGTGATTCAAAATCAGCACGGCAGTACTTCAATGATTCAGCGGAGATTGAAGCTTGGATATAATCGGGCAGGACGTATTATGGATCAGTTACAGGCAGTTGGTGTAGTAGGGCCTGCTGAGGGCAGTAAACCGCGTGATGT
>JALYSC010000397.1:3056-3551 GCA_030855005.1 Bacteroidota bacterium
GTCCTGATGTTTACTGAAACAGATCTTGATTCGCTGATTTCAAAAATGCGTACTAAGAATTAATCCTTCATAACTCGTTAACATGTTAGGCTGTTACTTTTCATCTACTTTTGCGTTTCTATTGGGTACTTAACAGGTAGATTATGAAAGGATTATTGATCATGCTTTGCTTTGTGGCCGGTTTGGCAACCACTGGTTTTAGCCAATATCTCACAGCAAAAGATTCAGATCCGGAAGCACTGGCTCTGCTGACAAAGGCAGGCAAAGTCTTTTCGTCGGGCAACATCCAGGTGAATTTCAAAGTAAAAACAATCATTCCAGGGCAGCAACCCATGACAAGTGATGGAGTGTACTATCAGGGAGGTAAAAGTTACAGGGTTGAACTTAAAGACTACAATATCATCTCAAATGGTCAGATTCGTTGGGTCTATCTAAAAGGGCCAAATGAGGTCAATATCTATAATGAATCTGCGGGACAGGATTGGATCGGCCCAA
>JALYSC010000398.1 GCA_030855005.1 Bacteroidota bacterium
GGACACCGCCATTGACATTAAAAGTGCTGATGGAGATGTCAGGGGCATGACCCGAGTACTTATTGGCATTATCGAGCAAATTGTGAATCACGCTGGAAAGATGTGTCTGATCTCCTTGTACAACAGGTGAAGTCGCATCTAGTTGCACCGCAATGGAACCTTCCCGCTGTTGGACCTGTAAACTAAGGTGATCAACTGCCTGCCTGATCAGCTCATGGAGATCCACTTCAGAGATTTTAAGCTGAAAATCCATCTTATCGATTTGAGCCATTTGCAGCACTTTCTCCACCTGCTGTAGCATCCTTTTATTTTCCTGACGTATAATTCCGATAAACCGATTAATCTTCGATTCGTCATTTATCACTTTTGGACTTGCTATAGAGTCTGCTGCCAGTGAAATGGTTGCAATGGGTGTCTTGAATTCATGCGTCATATTATTGATGAAGTCAGTCTTCATCTCTGACACTTTTTTCTGACGCACGATCACGTAGATGGTATAACTAAAACAAAAGAGAATTAAAAAAGTAAATGCAATCGCTGCGAGCATGGTTGGAAGTAGCGAATACCAAAGCCAACCAGTTTTATTTGGAAAATGAAGTTTCAACCAACCCGGTGCATTCTTGATGTCACTGCGATATAAGCCGACCTGGTATTTGGATGTGAACAAACTTCTTGATTCAGGTGTGTTGACATGACTTGCTTCAGATTCGTCTATTGCACCCACCACATAATTACCATTTATGATGATGAAATTACTATCTGCAGCGTTGATTACTCCATACTGATATGGTAGATCAATACCTCTGCTGATAAGTTCTTCATCAATAAACATAGTTAGTTTTTGCGGATCAATACGCTCCGAAATGTCCGGTGGATTGTAGCGGCGTTGTTCATCAAGGATTTCCCAGTAGGTACTCTGACGACGCCAGGTATCCATTGAGTCTAAGAAAGAAGTGAGTTGTTGGCCTTTGTATAAACTATCATTGAGTGATTCCAGATGAGATCGCATCTCTTCATTGATCATGCCTGATTCCTGCACAAATGCAGCAATCTCCTGCTGTATCATCAGTGATGGTGCCTGGTTAAGAGTATTGAGGATATCAAGAGGCACCTTGGTTTCAATCGCGGAAAGGCGCTCTTCGACATTATTGAGAGCATCGATCACATGCGTATCGAATCGCGACTCCTGTTGTTGCATGGACCAGTTAAACCAATAAATCTGGATGAGGGAAGATCCCAGCAAACCAATCGTCATCAATCCAATGATCAGCCAAATCGCTCTTTTACTCATATCTGTATGAACAAAAATAATTCTGCAGAGGATACCTCTACTTTTTTAACGGAGTTTAACCAGAAAGTTAATTCCTGTTATCCATTTCTAAATAACATCTAATTGTAATCTGCGCTTTAGTTAGCTGGTATTACAACTGTTTAAAATGGCAGCGAGGTATGATCATCTTAACTTTTTATCCGTTAGGCTGCAAATTTTTGATTTTAATATTGCGATACCATACTTTGTCACCATGATCCTGCAATGAAATCTTACCCTTGGGTGCGAGTCCAAATCCAACCATGTCTTTGAATTTAGATTTCGCGATCAAATCAAGGTATGTTTTTGAATTCTTATCATACTCTACTACCTTCACGCCATTCAGCCAATGTTCTACTTTTCCATTATTCTGAATTAAGCGGGCTTTATTCCACTGACCTGCTGGTTTGACTGTCACATATTTACTTTCGATAAGATCATACAGATCACCAGCCCTGTGCGAAGGATAACGAGAATCTGGGTGGCAGACATTATCCAGCACCTGCATTTCCGGACCTGTTTTATATCCGTAATCATATTTAGGATCCTCCACGATATTATAGATAATACCGCTGTTTCCACAGGGTGATATTTTCCATTCGATGTTAAGTTCAAAATTTTCAAAGTCTTCTGCCGTTACGATATCCCCTCCATCAGCAGCCTGCCAATGACCCTCAGGATTTTTCTTTGCATCCAGCATGATCGCTCCATCACTTACAACCCAGCTTTTACCAATAGTTGTTTTATTATAATTATGCCAGCCATTCATTGTCTTGCCATCGAATAATAATTTCCATCCATTATTAACTTCGGACGGCAACAACGTATTTGCAGATAAATCAGGAACAACTGAGGTGGAAACAGGAACTCCGGATGGTATCGAATTCAATGTGTACCATGCTTCTGTAGTCCACACAGGTAATCCTGATTCACTCACATAAGGATCTTTCATGTGGATATATACCACATGACCTGCTTTCATTCCGGCAAGTTTCAATGAAACTTTTTTACGATCCGCCGATACAAATGCACCTTCGACTTTGAGCGCAGTGTCATCTACTTTTGGACCTCCGTAATCTTTTGTCGGCACGTATCTCCACTGACGTATTTCCCAATCATTGACATCCCATCCATCGCCATCACGTAGGGGTTCTGTAAATTCTATTTCAACGCCATCACTCTTTGCTCTTACAGCTAACATTTCAAACGATGGCTTACTATTGTATTTGAGTCGTTGTAATCCATACCATAGTTTATCGGTTTGTTGCCAGTTGCCGGGATTACCAATACCCCCAACATACAAGGATCCATCAGGACCCCATACCATGCGGTTGATACCAGCTTCAAGTCCCTGAATAAAACGGAACACAACACCCTGGTATACGCCATTAATTTTTTCTACAAAAACACGCTCTACTCCACCTTGAGTGACTTCGCTGTGTATCATCTGACCTTTAAAGGGTCCATCATTAATAGGTAGTGGTGTCGAAGGAGAATTTCCAATTTCATCCTGTGGTAACCATACTACAGGTGGTTTCTCTTTTAATGTTGCCGTTCCTTCAAAATCTACTGACCTTGATCCAAACCAATCCCCTTGCGATACCTGAACAATTTTACTGCTCGGTAACCAGTCACCCTGATTATCAGCAACGAATATTTGATCATCAATACCTATCCCAATCCCATTTGGTGTCCGCAATCCACTTGCTATATATTCGATGTTGCCGGATGGAAGATCAAAACGTACTACTTTTCCTCTTGATGGCATTTGATTTAATCCGGATGCACCACCAGGCTGAATAGCCGTTGCAAGCGTAGCGAATAAGTCTCCTCCTTTCTCTGCAAGGCCGAAAGAAAATTCGTGGAAATTAGAGGAGGTCGGCCATGCATTGGATACGCATTGATATTCATCGATGATGTCATCTCCATCTGTATCAACAAGACGTGTTAGCTCTTGTTTTTGCATGATGTAAATCGTGTCTCCCATCACTTTTAATCCGAGTGGTTCTGCGAGACCACTTGCTATTCGCTTGACTTTTATTTTGGATGGATCACCGGATGCAACGTCGGATAACAAATAAACAGATCCTGATGGATCCCAGGTACTCACTGCCAATCTGCCATCAGACATAAAATCCATTCCACCTACTTTAGGTAAGAAATCCCATGGACGTGCCTGGGTAAGATCATAGGAGGGATGCACACTCACCAATGGTACCTGATCACCAGGTATCTTTT
>JALYSC010000042.1 GCA_030855005.1 Bacteroidota bacterium
GATTGTCATCATTGTCCCTTTTCAACAATTGCATACAGATCAATACACACAGGCAATCAATCTGCGAGGATACCAGCTTCTGTCCTCTGATGAATTCATTAATGGCAATACAGACAAGCTGATAAATCATCTGACTGGTTACACACATTTTTCATCAGAACAAGGGATTCGAATTCGCAGCACTGACGCAGAGAATGCATTGTTCATGATGGATGATGTACCTGTATACGATCCATATCATTTTTATAACATCTTCACACCGTTTAATGGACATTACTTTTCGTCTGTCCAGTTGTATAAAAACAATATGCCGGTTGAATATGGCGGACGTATTGATGGAATGATAAAAATAGAATCAGAAAATAAAAACGATAAGTCGAGCCTGATTCTTGATTCAGATCTTCTGCTTTCATCCCTGGCAGCAGACTTTATATTATCTGACAATATTAACCTGCGGGTTGGTGGTCGGATTTCACATACTTCTATTTTAAACAATGCACTTGAGGACAGCTCAACCTTTAATTTTTCGGATCGGGGCCAATTTCCACGCGAAAATGAATGGTCATCTACTCAAAGGCCGACTTTTAATTTTTATGATATTAACCTGGGCCTGGATATTACCCTTGGCAGCTCACAGCAACTTTCATTCTCTGCATATAAGAGCAGTGATTATCTCCAAAATGAATTTATCACCTCATTTCAATTTGAAGATTATCATCGTGACCCTATCGATTTACAACAAACTATCGTCAGCCGGGATGATTGGGACAATGAAGGTGTCGCAGCCAAATTTATTTCAAATTTATCTTCGAAAACAGTATTGAACGCATCAGGATATTATTCTTCTTTCCAGAAAAATATTACCTATCTCTCTTCATTGACGGTAGACCGCCCAGGATTTAAAATGACATCAGCAAATAGCGGCCTGCAAAACAGCCTTCTCACTTCTGCAGGCGCAAAAGTCAAACTGATGCACGAACTCAGCACTATTTCATCTATCGAAGGTGGAATAGAATATCAGCATCATGATGTCGAACTGCTCGCAAAAGAAAATAACTCTCCTTATCTGCTGGAAGTACAAAATGAAGAAGAGCTTACTTTATTTGGAGAATATTCACTGAATACCTCAGCGGGATTTGGTGGTTCAGCCGGAGGAAGGCTTACACGACTTCATAGTTCCGGACAGGTATATGCACAACCCAATATTCGGCTGCATTACAATCTGACTGATGAGTTTCGATTGAAATCATCTTACTCACAAAACATACAGGCGGTTCGTGAATTGACACTTGAAAACAGATTTGGCCGCGAAGTTGATTTCCTTGCAATGAGTTCAGAAGAAAATGGATACCCGGTTTTAAAATCAGATAAATACATGTTGGGACTCACAGCAGAAAAATATCAATTTGCATTTGATGCCGAGATATATTATAAAAAAACAGTAGGCCTGATGAATGTTCGGGCTTCACGTCCTGATCCATCTTTCGGGCAACAGAATCCTCCGGCACCTTTCTACATGCTTTTTATTGGTGAAGGCTGGACAGCAGGATTAGATTTATTGGGAACGTATAAATCAAAACACACTGAAGTGTCTGTGTCCTATACACTCAGTAAAATTTCACAACAATTTGATCTGCTCTTCAATGGTGAATCTTTTTCTCCAAAAGAAGACCGAAGACACCAGATCAAAGTTTCTTCTCAATATAAATTTGGACACTTTATTATTTCCGGACTATTGAATTATAAAACAAAGGCACCCTATGTTAGTTTTGTGCGTCTGGATGATCATGGAGATATTGGCCAAGCAAATTTTAATAGTGTGGTTGAATATTTAGATCCTTATTTCAGTCTTGACCTTGCGTTGGATTATGGATTTAAAGTTTTCAATCAGTCAGCACAGGCAGGAGTATCATTGCTCAATGCAACTAATCATACTAACATCAATGATCTTGAACACCTTGGCCGTGTATCCAGGAATGGACCAGGAGGTGGTGATAATTTGTTTGTAACCAAGGAAACAGAATTGTTAGGACGAACAGTCAATGTTCATATAACGCTTAAATTTTAATTCTGCTAAGAATCCCGCTCAGGATATATTAGTAAATAATCACCGGCATGATCAGCATCATGACTTCTTCATGTTCGAGTTGCTCATCAGGATAAATGAGTACTGGTTTCGATGGAACAGAAAGCGTAATATGAATTTCTTCCTGAGTCAAAGCATTCAGCAATTCAATAAAAAACCGCGCATTGAATGCTACGTCCATTGGATCTCCTTCAAACTCACAACTAAGTTGTTCACTGGCTTCGTTTGAGAAGTCCATATCCTTCGTTGTGATAGTAAGGCTATTGTCCGCGAGTCTGAAAAACACCTGATTGGTAGTCCTGTTAGCGAAGATGTTTATTCTGCGCAATGCTCCCAGCAATTGAGTACGACTGATGTACAACACATTTTTGTTGTTGACAGGAATGACTGCGTTGAAATCAGGATATGCCTGATTGATCAGCCTGCAGATTACTTCAGTTTCTTCAAAGCGGAAAAAAGCATGTGACTTGTTATACTTGAGATATAAATTTCCTTCTGAAGGAGCTGCGCCTTTTAATAAGGCCATTGCTTTTTTCGGAACGACAAATGAACCGGTTTGCTCTGTTGAAGTTCCTAATGCATGATAACGTACCAGCTTATGGCCATCACTTGCCACGAAACTGATTTTATTAAAATCAACCACCACATTGACACCAGTCATCGCGGGACGCATTTCATCTGATGTGGTTGCGAAGATGGTGTAGTTGATACCGCTCAATAAACGGTGTACCGGTATTTCAATTTCTTTGTCGTCCGAAGTTGGTAGTGCGGGAAAATCATCTGGTGGATCGATAGCCATCCGGTACATACCATTCTCAGTGGTGAGTACAAGTGACCGTTGCTCATGATCGATATCAAAAGAAACCTGTTGATTGGGTAAGGCCTTGAGTGTCTCCAGCAGGATTTTGGCCGGAATGGCTACTGCACCATCTTCTTTGCTTTCTACCTGCATCCTGGTGGAAATGCTGGTCTCGAGATTCGTTGCAGTGATCGTCATCATTCCTTTCCTGATATCCACCAGGAAATCTTCCGTGATGGCAAGTATTGGATTGGCGTGTATGGCGCCTGCTACAACATTAAGATGTTTCAGCAAATCGCCTGATGAGACTTTAAATTCCATTATACCTTTTTATTGAAGTGTTGTGAGCCTGCGGGCTTCTGAAGTCTCAAAGTTAACAGGGATTGTTACTTTTTTATGAAAAAAGCAATCCTCTGTCTATTGAAGGCAAAGAGGTTTTGGATGGAAGGCTCATCAAGGAAGAGTACATTTGCCGCATGACGAATCCGTTCCGGGCGCCGAAGATATTACCCATTACAGACCTGCATTTGCCGGTATACGAGACTTCTGCTCTATCGAATGGCATACCCATGTATCTGTTGAAAGGAGGATCAGAGCCGGTCATGAAGATTGAATGTGTCTTCAGAGCGGGGGGATGGTATGAGCATAAACCAGGTGTTGCCGAATTTATGGCGGGATTGATGTCAGAAGGGACCAAAAAGCTTAGTTCAGTCCTGCTGGCAGAGCATATTGAATCGCGCGGTGCCACCATACAGACCCGAGGTGGTGTAGATACCGTGAGAGTGAGACTGTACACCCTCACCCGCTATCTACCGGAGTTGATGGAAATCATCACTGATGTCATCCGTATTCCGGCTTTTGATGAAGGAGAGCTCAATGTGTATGCGGCTAATAAAATAGAACGGGCCAAAATTGACCTGAAGAAAAATGAAGTCATTGCATACCGCCAGTTGACAGAATCGATCTATGGAACAGGACATCCGTATGGAAGGAATATAATGCCGGAAGAATATCTTTCTATTCTGACTTCAGATCTGCATTTACATCATCAGCATTATATCCGACCTGAGCGGGCTATGGTTTATGTCTCCGGATCATTCGGAGCAAAAGAGGAAGACATTATTCACCATACATTGGGGCAATGGCAGCCCGGACATACTAATGGGGTTAAAGAAGTTGCAGATACAAAAGGAACAAGTCAAAAGGGATATCTCGTGATCGATGGACCGCAATCACATCAGGCTGCTATTCGTATAGGCAGACCCTTGTTTACGCAGGACCACTCTGATTTTCCGGGCATGTATATCTTAAATACAATTCTGGGTGGCTACTTTGGGAGCCGGTTGATGACGGAGATTCGTGAAAACCAGGGTATGACCTATGGAATCTATTCCAGTGTAGACACCTTTGCCAAAGACGGTTGTTTTTATATCAGCACAGAGACTGCTACTGACAATATTGACAAAGTAATCGACGCAATCCGAGAAGAGACAAAAAAGTTGCGAACAGAACTCATCCCGGAAGATGAACTACTGATGGCGCGTAATTATCTGATGGGGAACCTTATGACCCAACTTGACGGACCTTTTTCATCGCTTGACTTTATTAAATCAATGAAAATGGAAAACCTTGAAGATGAGGCGTTTAGCCATCTAGTTGGGGCTATTCAGGGGTTGACATCGGAAGATCTGCTGAAGCTGGCAGAGCAGTATCTGGACCTGGATCAGTGCATCACCATTGTGGTCAAATAAACATCCCATTTCACACAGTTCAGCTTTTTATAATATGTTGTCTTTGAGAAGCTTTACGGAAATTTCATTGTTTTTGGAAAAAGCGGTTTCTTTGTATCCCTTTTGAAGAAAGCGCGTAATCGACCCCTGCGAATTAAGCACAATCAGGAAAGGTAAATCATCTTATTTCACAAGCCTAAAAAGCGATTAGAGCCGACAGCTCAAATAGTCAGAGAAGGGTCATGAAGTTATTCAGTCTTTTTGTACAGGAGATCGCCATTGATTTAGGTACAGCCAACACGCTGATCATCCAGGACGGCAAAATTGTGATAGATGAACCCTCCATCGTCGCGATTGACACCCGTACAGGCCAGACCATCGCCGTGGGAAACAGGGCGATGCAGATGCACGAGAAGACCCATCAATACATCAAGACTATACGTCCACTCAAAGACGGTGTGATTGCGGACTTCCAGGCGGCAGAAAATATGATCGAAGGTATGATCAACATGATCGGTACCAAACGGAGATTTTTCACACACCTCAAGATGGTAGTTTGTATCCCCAGCGGGATCACTGAAGTTGAAAAGCGCGCTGTATTTGATTCTGCCGATCACGTAGATTCCAAAGAGACCTTTTTAATATTCGAACCCATGGCGGCTGCCTTAGGTATCGGTCTTGACGTAGAAGAGCCTGTTGGCAATATGATTATCGATATTGGCGGAGGTACTACCGAAATTGCTGTCATAGCACTTTCAGGCATTGTCACTGATCAAAGTCTCCGTACAGCAGGAGATGAGTTCACGGAGAATATTGTCGACTATCTCAAGCGCAATCAGAATATCCTGATCGGAGAGAGAACTGCTGAGCAAATTAAGATTCACGTCGGATCAGCTTTGAAGCAGCTTGACAATCCACCACCGGACTTTGCAGTCAATGGACGGGACCTTATTACCGGTATCCCACGCCAGATCACTATCAATTATGCAGAGGTCGCGGAAGCACTTGACGAATCCATTACAGCTATTGAGGAAGCCATTCTAAAAGCCCTTGAGAATACCCCTCCTGAGCTTGCCTCAGATATTTATAAGACCGGATTATATCTCACCGGTGGGGGCGCCCTGCTCAGAGGCCTGGATAAACGGATCTCCAGAATCACCAAACTACCCGTTCACGTAGCCGATGAGCCCTTACGCGCCGTTGTCAGAGGCACAGGCATTGCACTTAAAAACACAGATCGCTTCTCCTTCCTGATCGACAGGAAGCGCGTCTGATCAACATTGGCTAAGTCTGGTCATCAGTTTATCTTCGCCTGACACATGAATAATCTTCTCCTGTTCATCATCAGGTATTCAGCCTTCCTGTTATTTGTCCTACTGGAGATGATCGCGCTTGTGCTTATCGTGAGGTATAATGATAATCAGCGTACGATCTACCTCAACTCTTCCTCTATTTTTTCCGGTAAACTATTTGACTTTGCTGACAAAGCCTACGAATACAATAACCTGCGAAATATTGCCGATAGCCTGTCAAGGGAGAATGCCCAATTAAAGGCGCATCAATTTAATCTCGAACGTACGATTCAACATATCACTGTCGCACAACTGCCGCTCGACAGTTGCATTCTCGAACCTTACAGAATCATTAATGCCCGCATCATCAATAACTCCATCAACCTGAGGAATAATCATTTTACACTCGATAAAGGTGTCAGTGACAGCATCCGTGCAGGTATGGGTGTGATCAGTCCGCATGGCATTGCCGGTATAATTGATCAGGTAGGAACAAACTATTCAACTGCCATCTCCATTCTGCACAGCGCAGCACGAATCAGTGCTTCCATCCAGCGAAATGGTTTTTTTGGATCACTGATTTGGAAAGAAACAGATCCGCGTCATATGATTCTTGAAGCCGTGCCGAGACAGGCAGACATAGTGATTGGAGATACAATCGTGACCAGCGGTTATTCATTCATTTATCCTAAAGGAATTTACATCGGGACAGTCAGCCGTTACTGGATAGAAGGTGGTAGCAACTATTATACAATTGAAGTAAAACTACAGGAAGATATAGCGCGGTTAGATCAGGTATATGTTGTCGATTATCAGGGAGAGAAAGCAGCAGCGCAATGACAGAATCAGTCAGACATATCCTGCGTGGCATCCTGATCATCATAGTACAGGTGTTGATCCTGAAACGTATTGGTTCAGGTAGCCAGTGGATATGGCAGCACGGTGCTATTTTTTTATATCCCATCATTATACTGATACTCCCAATTCGTATGTCACGGCATTATGTGACATTGATTGGTTTTGCAATAGGAATGCTCATAGATTTATTTTATGATACGATGGGTATTCACGCTTTCACGCTTACCGCCATGGCTTACTCACGCGGGATTCTATTGGCCTATCTGGAACCCCGCGGAGGATATACGATGGCAATGAGTCCTACACGCCACTCGATGGGGATTAATTGGCTTTTGATTTATTCAAGCTTGCTGATCCTCGTGCATGTATTTGTCTATTATGTGATCGAGGTCTTTACGTTTGTTTATATTGGACAGATACTTCTTAAAACCACCATTACCTTTGTGATGACGATGTTAGTCATCCTTGGATATCACTTACTTTTTAATCCTCGCAAATAACATTATGCAGGAACCGCTTACGGAACGGTCCATTTGGATTCAGCGATTTATCATTTTCGTTTCTTCGGTATTAATACTGCAGACGGGATGGTTACAGCTGATCGATCCGACCTATGGACAAAAAGCTGAGCGCACCACACTTGTAAGACGCACGCTTTATCCGGGCAGAGGACTGATTATGGATCGCACTGGTCATGTCATGGTACACAATATACCAGTGTATGATCTCAAGGTGATCTATAACCAGGTACCGAAGACGATGGATACCTTACTGTTGTGTAAGCTGCTGGAGATACTTCCTGCCGAATATCGCACCCGCATAGAAAAAGATTGGAAGTCACTCCGCTTTTCCAAATCCATTCCTTTCACCTTTATGGAGCATATTCCTGCTGACAAGTTTCAGTACGTGCAGGAATATCTGCATTTGTTTCCTGGCTTCTATGGTGAGCTGAGAAGTGCCCGCGGTTATTTTGAAAATCATAGTGCGCATATCCTCGGATATATGTCAGAAGTGGATCAAAATAAAGTAGATCAATCGAAGGGGTTGTATGTAGGTGGAGATTATACCGGATCAACCGGTGTTGAAAATTTTTATGAAACACAATTAAGAGGCATTAAAGGATCATCCTATATTCTGAAGGATAACCTGGGCCGTGAGATTGAAGCACTCGATGAAGGACGTCATGATTCACTGGCTGTCTCGGGTGATAATCTCATCCTGTCACTCGATCATATGCTGCAATCCTATGGACAGGAACTATTAAAAAATAAAAGAGGAAGTATCGTAGCGATTGAACCATCGACTGGTGAGATATTAGCTATGGTGAGCTCACCGGGATATGATCCAAATGAATTGTCCATTTCCCGATCCAGAGGAGATGCATTTTTAAAATTACAGGAGGACACTCTTAATCCTTTGTTTGACAGATCAGTAATGGCGATGTATCCTCCAGGCTCCATCTTCAAACCCATCCTTGCCCTGATCGCGATGCAGGATAAGATCATTAATGAAAACAAAACGGTGTACTGTAATGGTGCATATTATTCGGGTGGATTAAGACGCGGATGTCATAATCACCCTACGGCACATAATGTTGCTGAGGCCGTTCAATATTCATGTAACACGTATTTCTTTACGGTCTATAAAGAAGTCATTGATCAGGCAGGATATACACTACCCGAAATAGGAATGCGTAAGCTTAATGCACATCTTGCCGAATTTGGATTGGGTAGAAAGATCAGTGCGGATGTGGCGAGCGAAAAGAAAGGCAACCTTCCTGGTCCGTCTTACTTCGACCAAATCTATGGGCCTGGCAAGTGGAGATCATCTTATATCCTTTCTATGGGTATTGGCCAGGGTGAGTTGCAACTTACTACCCTGCAGATGGCACACGCTGCTGCTATCATCGCTAATGAAGGAACATATACTAATCCGCATATTCTAAAGGCAAGAGTACCACCCGGTGGTCAGCCTGTCAGTGAATATTATCCTCGCAAAAGAGTACATATTGATTACCGTTACTTTGGTCCCGTTATTGAAGGCATGAGTGGTGCAGTACGTGCGGGAACAGCTACACAGGCGTCGCATCCTACAATTGAAATGTGTGGTAAGACAGGTACTTCAGAAAATCCGCATGGTGAAGACCATTCTGTTTTTTTTGGATTCGCTCCACGGAATCAACCTAAAATTGCAATTGCTGTCTATATAGAAAATGCAGGATGGGGAGGAAGCTTTGCCACACCGGTCGCTGGATTGATGATGGAAAAATATCTGACCGGCGAGATCATCGAAAGCCGCAAACCAATCGAAACAAGAATGCTGGAAGCAGATCTGATACATAAGCCGAAATCGTGAGCTGAGGACGTAGAGCAGAGAGCATAGGGCAAAGTGCATAGGGCAAAGTGCATAGGACAATATTTTCTTTGCGACCTCTGCGCCTCTGCGTGAGATATTTTTAGAGTAATGCAAGCATATTCTTTGCCACCTCTGCGCCTCTCAGTGATGTTTTTATAACCACATAACCTTATAACCTCATAATCTCACAACCCAGATGATAACAAGTGCGATCGTTGCAATGAGTAGTAACCGGGTGATTGGAAAGGATGGTGGCTTGCCATGGCATTTGCCGAGGGATATGAAGTTTTTTAAGAAAACCACCATGGGTCATCATGTGATCATGGGAAGGGAGAGTTTTGCTTCCATGGGTTATGTTCCACTCAAAGGGCGCGTCAATATCGTCTTAACACGGAATCCGTACTGGATTACCTCCTCTGCAGTCGTGATGCATTCTATCGAAGAAGCGCTTGCATATTCCCTCGATCAGGGGGAGCAAGAGGCCTTTATCATAGGTGGAGGGAAGATTTTCGACCAAAGTTTGCATTTAATTGAAAAAATATACCTCACGGAGGTCATATCTCATGTCGTTGGAGACATATACTTTCCGGAATTGGATATGGACGAATGGCTGACAGCCTCATCCGAGTTTTTTGAAACGGATGATAAAAATGAGTTCCCTATGCGCTTCCTGGAACTTCAACGAAAATGAACAATGGAAGAACAATTACTGCACTTCATCTGGCATCGAAGACTGTATGCAGATGAAGCACTGACCACGACTACGGGTCAGCAGGTGCGGGTCATACATCCCGGCATCCCCAATCATGATCAGGGACCAGATTTTCTGCAGGCCCGAATACACATCGATGAGCACCTATGGGCAGGTCATGTAGAAATACATGTGCGAAGTTCATCCTGGTACTTGCATACACACGAAAAAGACACACATTATAACAATGTAATTCTACATGTGGTCTGGGTAGAGGATCAACCAGTCAAAACAGAAGCAGGTGTAGTTGTTCCCTGCCTGGAGCTTCACGACAAAGTAGATCTTGTGTTATTCGATCGATATCGCCACTTGATGAATAATCGGGAGTGGGTGCCATGTGCATCTGCCCTGCAACACGTTTCTGAAATAATTCGCACTTCATGGCTTGAGCGATTGATGGCTGAAAGGCTGGAACAAAAAACAGATTACATCGCGACTATATTTTCAAGATGCGGTAATGATTGGGAGCAAACGTTTTTTGTATTGTTGTCCAGGCACCTAGGCGCACCGGCGAATAGTGATCCGATGGAAAATCTTGGATTAAAAATTCCGCTTTCCATACTGCGTAAATATGGCGACAGGATAGATCAAATAGAAGCAATACTGTTTGGTGTAGCTGGTATGCTGACTAAAGAAATCTACACTGATTATCCATTGCGACTCAAAAAGGAATTTGATTTTCTCAAAATTAAACATGGGCTTCAGGTCATTCCATCATTGCAATGGAAATTCATGCGCATGCGACCAACTCATTTTCCAACAGTGCGCATTGCGCAACTGGCAGTTATACTTTCAAAACAACAGGCGTTTATACAGTTGCTAACGCATATGCATACTGCTGAAGAATGGATCCAACTTTTTCGCGTGGCACCTCATCATGATTTTTGGAAAACGCATTATCATTTTAAAAGTGAATCAACTGTAAGTGGAAAAAAGCTTGGAATTGATACGGCTGTATCTATGATGATAAATCTGGTAGCACCCTTCATGTTTTATTACGGAAAACAAAATGGATTGTCTGCTCTGACGGAGCGGGCTATTAAATTAATTGCTGAATTACCTGCAGAAAAAAATACTATCATCCGAAGTTGGTCATCTTGTGGATGGCACGCTGAAGATGCCGGACAATCGCAGGCTTTGATTCATTTGAAAAAACATTATTGTGATCAGCGCAGGTGTCTGCATTGTGCGGTGGGGTTGGATTTGTTGAAATGAATCCAGCCTGGTGCCTTCGACCGCCTCTCTGCTTTGCAAAATCAGCAAGCTCAATCACCGGTTATGTTCAACAGGATTCGCGGTGACTGAGATTATTTTTCGTGAAGCAGAAAAATGGTCGAAGCCACTCCGCGAAATAATCGAACTCCCCGCCAAATACGATTCACAATACCACACACGTTATGGATGTATAAATCCTTCCTGCAATAAGCCGACAATTACTCCATTTGGGCATCTAAGTAGCTGCAAATCAGCTCGCAAAACATAATTTCATTTTTTTATATAATTTTACTTTCCTTTGGGGGTAAATATTACTTTTGTAACATATATATCAAACAATTCACAATGCTTGGATTTTTCTTACAAGTCACTGATGTAGCCGTGGACTCAACAGCGGTCGCAGCTGAAGGAAGTATGAGGATGATCGACATCATCTTTAAAGGGGGTCCTGTCATGATCCCGTTGATCATTCTTTCTTTGATCTCGATAGCGTTTATCATCAGCAAATACATCTTCATCCGCGAGCGGTCCAAGATTGACCACAACCTCGTCAATACTGTACTTGATAAAGTATCGCTTGGACAGTTTGATTCAGCTAACCTGTTGTGCGACCAGGCTGGTAGTTCACTCGGTAATGTGATCAAGTCAGGTGTATCTCAGATCGGCAAGCCGATCGAGTATATTGAAAAAGCACTTGAGGTACAATCCAATATTGAGATGAGTGAGATGGAGAGCAAGATGGGGTACATCAGCATGGTATCCGGTATTGCACCGCGTCTCGGTTTTATCGGGACCATCCTTGGGGTAATTACGATCTTCTATAATATTTCGCAGACAGCGGATATCTCTATCGGAACGATCTCTGCAGGTCTTTATCAGAAAATGATTTCTTCCGCTACAGGTCTTATCGTTGGTGTTGTCGCTTTCATGGGCTACAATTT